>JAWXTR010000066.1:0-17510 GCA_044433365.1 Rikenellaceae bacterium | reverse complement strand
GCCAAGTCAAATCCAAACCCAGACGTAGCAGGGCTACGTCTCTACAGCCGAGCTGCAAATTTAATTCATAATTGCCGAGTTAGATAACAAACACCCAGTAGAGACGTTGGGTCTTGGTGGTTTGTAACCAAGCACATGTAATCAAGGTTCATTCTCAAAAACTGTTTCCGCAAGCAGCAGTAGAGACGTAGCCCTGCTACGTCTAAAATCGAATTTTGCAAAGCAAAATGAGTTAACCCAAGCAAACCAAAATTGAATTTGCCAAGTCAAATCCAAACCCAGACGTAGCCCTGCTACGTCTCTACAGCCGAGCCACAAATCCAATTATAAGAACTCCCCTTAACAACATATTTGCGAATAACCCCTTAAAATAGTGTCGGTGTTTCTACGGCTGGCTCGATACCCAAATGGATGTAAGCCTCTTTTGTTGCTTCTCGACCACGTGGAGTGCGTTTTAATAGCCCTTCCATAATCAAAAATGGCTCATACACCTCCTCTATCGTTCCAGAATCTTCGCCTACAGCAGTAGCAATAGTACCAAGCCCTACAGGTCCACCTCCAAATTTATGGATTATGGTGTTCAATATCTTATTATCCATTATATCCAAACCTCGTGCATCGATATTTAAAGCATTTAGAGCAGTGCGAGTAATCTCTAAATCGATACTACCATTGCCCACAACCATAGCAAAGTCACGAACCCTACGAAGAAGCGCATTTGCAATACGAGGCGTACCACGACTACGCAGTGCAATCTCAAAAGATGCCGATTTTTCGATACCAATCTGGAGAATCATAGCCGAACGCTCAATTATTCGCTGCAATGTGGCACTATCGTAATACTCCAAATGACACTGAATCCCAAAACGAGCACGAAGCGGAGAGGTAAGCAATCCACTACGAGTAGTTGCACCAATAAGCGTAAATGGAGCAAGCGCAATCTGTATACTTCTAGCCCCCGGTCCCTTATCAAGCACAATATCTATCTTATAATCCTCCATTGCCGAATAGAGATACTCCTCTACAATAGGCGAAAGGCGATGAATTTCATCTATAAAAAGCACATCATTCTCCTCTAAACCAGTAAGCAGTCCAGCCAAATCACCAGGCTTATCAAGAACAGGTCCAGAGGTCACTTTTAAGTTCGCCCCAAGCTCATTTGTGATAATTCCAGCTAGTGTGGTTTTCCCTAAACCCGGAGGACCATGCAGTAGAACATGGTCTAACGACTCGCCACGCATAAGCGCAGCTTTTATAAAAACTCTAAGATTTTCTACAATTTTTGGCTGCCCTGAGAAGCTACCAAGCTCTTGCGGTCGAATTTTATTCTCAAAATCTTTGTCAGTATCAATATTTTCTGAATTATTTCGCATCTATTTAACTTGCATAAAATGAATTAATTAGATACAAAAATAACATTTTTTTTGGAAAAATCAAAAAAAATAATTAAAAAATTATGCTACTTTGTATTGCATAGTAGTAAAATATTACATATATTTGCAGTATCAAAATACACTTAGTTTATAAATATTAAAAATTCAAAAGGATATGAAGGTTACAAAGAACATTAACATTGCAGGTTTTCTATTTGTAATAGATGATGATGCTTGCAACTATTTAAGTGCCTATCTAAAAGATGTTTCGCAGCGATTTGCCGACGAGAATGAGAGGCGAGAGGTGATGAACGATATAGAGTGGCGATTTTCGGATATATTTCGAGAGAAGGGTATTTCGGAGTATAAGGTTGTGGATATTGAGGTTGTAAAATATGCAATTTCGATAATCGGCACACCCGATGTATTTGGTGCAAAAGAAGATGTATCGGCAGGTGAGAGCGGATATAGTGATTCAAAATTTAGTGAGGAGCCAACTCCTATTATAGAGCGTAGAAAATTGATGCGTGATGGTGAGGATAAGATGCTAGGTGGTGTTTGTAGTGGCTTTGCAGCCTATTTGGCTCTGGATGTTGTGCTAGTTAGAGTTGCGCTATTTTTAATGATTTTCTTTATGGGTACAAGTCTATTTATCTATCTTTTTGCATGGATTATAATTCCGCTAGCAAAAACTGAGAGAGAAAAGGTACTCATGGAAGAGATGAAAGCACAACGAGATTAAAATACCCCTAAAAAAAGAAAAAATGAATATAGTACAAAAACAGAGTATAGACAACATCAAAGCACAAATGCGAAAAGGTATTTTAGAGTATTGCATTTTGTCTATCCTATCGAGAAACGATGCCTACGCTTCAGCAATTATTGCAGAGCTAAAACAGGCGCAAATGATTGTAGTAGAAGGTACACTTTACCCAATACTTACACGTCAGAAAAACCAAGGATTATTAAGCTACCGTTGGGAGGAGTCGCCACAAGGCCCCCCTCGAAAATATTACACCCTAACTGAGCAGGGTAAAGCACTGCTTGCCGATATTGATGTTGCTTGGGGAGAACTTACAGAGCAGATATATAATATCCGTAATGGTATAAAAGTAGACGAATAAAAAATGGGAATTTCTAAAGTGAACTTCTAAATTTATATTTTTGAAATCATGAATAAAACAATAAATGTAAGCGTAAGTGGCATAGCCTTTATCTTCGATAGCGAGGCTTACGAGGCTCTAAAAGAGTATTTAAACCTTATTCAAAAAGCCTATAAGGATGATATATCATCCACAGAGATAATTGGCGATATAGAGGGTAGAATTGCAGAGCTTATCCTTTCGCAAATCTCTGATAGCAATACTATTGTGACTGTTTCAACGATAAATTCTATAATCGAGCAGATGGGTATGCCACAAGAGGATGGTGAGCAGTTTGAAAAGGATGATAGAACTAGCGAAGAGATTAAAAAAGAGGTGGATAAACGAAAAATCACACGTCGCCTCTACCGTAATATGCAAGGTGCAAAAATAGGAGGTGTTTTTAACGGTTTCGCCACCTTTTTCAGCATAGATGTGACAATTTTGAGAGTTCTGTTTGTTGCTGTTTGGTTTATTCTCTTTATCTTTATGGTTAATGATATATGTGATGATGCACTCAGCCAATTGCTTTTTGTCTACACTCCTTTTGCATATATTTTACTATGGATAATATTTCCAGTGGCAAAGAATGCACGTCAAAAGATGGAAATGATGGGCGAACCAATCACAGCGGAGAGCCTTAAAGAGGAGATTAAAGATACTCTCGATGAGATTCATCCAAATGAGAAAAATAGCCGTACAGCATCATTATTTACCGAATTTTTCTACGCTTTAGGTCGAATTTTACGATTTTTTATAATTTTCTTATGTGCAGTAGTGGGTATAACTATTATCTCTGGTGTTTTAGCGATTATAGGAGTGGTGTTTTTCTCTGGAAATATTGGCAATCTATTCGATTTAATACCAACAATCAGCCCCGTAGCTATTACTATTGTTGGAAGTTTGGCACTGCTTGCACCTCTGACCATTCTGATATATTCGATATTAAGGATTCTGTTCTCAGTTAAGTGGCATATATCTATAACACTCTCACTGATTGGTCTTTGGGTTTTGTCGTGGGTAGGAGTTTTTGTAATTTCACACAATATTACCGAGCTTTTTAGATATGAAGAGGAGATAAAAGTGAAAGAGACCATTGAGGTTAAACATACTTCAATCAATATATCAAATAATGGTAAAAGAGGCTACGGAAGTGGTCCATATCAAGTTTTTAAAGATGGTTTCTCTTATGAAAATGTAGATTTAGAGCTAATTATTGATAAAAAACAGCCTGACACCACCGCACTGCTTGTTTTCGAAAAAAGTGCTCATGGAGCAAGTTTTGAAGAGGCTTTCGAAAATTGCGAAGCTCAAAACCTTGACTACTCCATCTCAACATCAAAATTATACTATCCAAGTTACGTTAAAATAGAAAATAAAGATTATAAGGCACAAGAGTTTGACTTAAAACTATATGTATCGCCAAATACTCGAATTTTTATAGATAAAACTCAGTTCAACCGAACTAGAATCAGCTACAGTAGATATTTTAATATTGACAAAAGTGGTGAAACAGTAAAACTTATCCCAAAAGACTCTTTTAAAGTAACTAAGTAGGGTAAAATAATTATTGGTGTATTTTTAAAAGTGCTATTGGAGATGAGATTTTTTGTTATTGAATCGAAAATATAGTGGTTCTATATTGAGATTTAATAGTGAAAAATATCGCTCCAAGAGTGCTATTAAGAATATGGCAATAATTGTTTTACACTACTTAAACCAGAGCAAAACGACAAAAAAGCTGCTACGGTTAATGGCTCCATAAAAGATGGCAAAGTGGATATAGTCGTAAAAGATGAAAAAGGAGGAGTAGCCATAAAAATAGACTCTACTGGTGTCGATATGAATATTGTAGAGTAAGGGAGGTTTAGGGGATTACTATTAATCCAATAATTCTAATTTTCTTTTAAATACTAAAATTCAATAACTTAACATGTTCGATTGTATCATGTTATGGCTTCTTGTATCCTTTCTTTTAATAATCAAATAACAATTCAAAAAATTCAAAAAAATGAAACTTAAAAATAAATTACACATATTACTACTACTGCTAATAGCAACAATATCTTACTTGCCAAGTTTTGCACAAAATATTAAAAAAACAGAGATTAGCGGTTTAATACTCGATGAAAATAGCAATCCAGTTAGTTATAGCACAATTGTTTGCCGAAATAGTGCCGACTCTAGTTCAGTTTTTGGAACTATTAGCGATAATGAGGGTAATTTTGCTCTATCTGTTCCAGTGGGAGAGTATGATTTTTCGGTAAACTATATTGGTTACGAAAACATAGATAAAAAAATAGAACTTAGTGAGTCAAAATTTGATTTAGGCACTATTACCTTAAAAGAGGATGCAATGCAGATTGAAGAGGTTATGGTTAAAGGTAATGGTGTTGTAAGAAAATCAGATAGATATATAGTATCGCTTAAAGATAATCCTGTAACTAAGGGTAAATCCGCTTACGAAACTCTGCGTTATGCTCCCGGGGTGCTTACCAACGATGGAATTACCGTAAATGGGCGTGGTGGTACGTTGCTTTATATCAATAACCGCTTGCAAAATATGACTGAAGATGAAATAGAGAGTTATCTTGGCTCACTAAATGGCGAAGATGTAGAAAAAATAGAGGTGATACCTATTGCAGGTGCCGAGTATGATGCTTCAGCAAAAGGGGGTGTAATTCGTATAACACTAAGTAGTCAGAGAGATTCTGGTTACTCTGGTACAATCTCTACTAGTGAGGAGATTAACGGCGATGGGCTTACAAATTCGACTAATAGCGCAAACCTATCATACCATAAAAATAGACTTAGTTTATACTCAAATTTTAGTTATAGTTACATTAATCTAAATTCTAAATTAACAGAGATTACGGAGTATAAAGAGCCAAGTAATATAATAAATAGTAATAGTACAGAGATTTCGAGTAAAATTGGTAATTTTAATGGTGAGATAAACTCTGTTTATGATATTTCCGATAAACAGTCGATTGGGGCAGTAATTAGATTAAATACCCACAATAGTGAAAACAAGACTATCGGTAATAGTAGCCGAATAGTCGATGATTTTGAGACTCTATATAATAGTAGTCAGTCAAATCCAGCCAAAGATAATACTATATTTGCAACAGTAGATTATAACTTGCAGCTCGACACGTTGGGTTCGTCGTTTAGAGCCTCTGCTGACTATAAATATAACGATTCGAATGGTGAAACCAACTTCGTATCGCTCTATGCTGAGCCTGTCGATGGTGAATCAGATATTTCAGAGATTTTTTACAACACTTTCGATAACTATAGCTACCTAGCCTCGTTTAATGGTGATTTCAATATCTACCTATCGCCAAAAAGTAACCTAAAAAGCGGACTAAAGCTATTTACTATGAATAATACCAATAATATGGTTTATAAAAGTTTGGAAGATGGTGAGTTGGTAGTAGATACCGACCAAACCGACCTGCTTAAATATAGCGAAAATGTGGCAGCAATATACTCTACTTATGCTTATAGTGGTGAAGGCTGGGGGTTTTCGTTTGGTTTGCGTGGTGAATATACCTTTTTAGATATTGATTCACAAAATGATGATACCGACCATAGCGACAACTATTTTAACCTATTTCCAAACGCAAGTTTTATGTATAGTATAAATAGCCAAAAGGGGCACTCCATTTCGCTTAATGCAAATCAAAAATTTACACGTCCTTCGCTTAGTCAGCTTCGTCCTTATGTTACCCCAACAAGCGAATACAGCTTTTCGATAGGTAATCCAGAACTGCTTCCGACAATCTACTCCAACATCTCGCTTTCACAAACTCTATGGCATAAATATAGCATTACAGCCGATTATACCTATAAAAAGAACCAAATTTACCAGATGATTATTACAAAAGAAGAAGATCCTGGAGTGCTCTACTACCAACAGCAAAATATAGAGAGTGAAAGCTCGTTCTCTCTCAATCTTTTTGCTCCAATCACCTTTACAAAGTGGTTAACAGTGATGGTAAATGGTCAAATTGCAAATATTGAGCAGCAGTATCAGAACTCAAATATGGAGATTGTTTCAGATAGAAATACTACCTATACCGCCTATGCTTCGGCAATGATTACACTTCCTAAAGGATTTAACCTAAATGTTGATGGCTATCAAACCTCTGTTTTACACCAAGCAAACTACACAATAAATGCACAAAATGCACTCAATGTGTCGTTAAATAAATCTATATTAAACAATAGATTAAATGTTACACTTCGAGGTAATAAGCTAATCTATAGCAAAATAGACATAACCACATCAGATCCAAATTACGAAAATTTCGCAAATAATTTTATCCCTTTCCGTAATTTTGGCATTTCTCTACGATATAATTTTAGTGGCGGTATAAATAAAAATATCAAAAAAGCATCATCTTCTTCGGAGTATAGCGATAGGATTTAGAATTATATTTATGGGAGTTTTAAAAACTGTAAGTGTAAAAAATTCAATATTGTAATAAAATTGCATTAACATACATGTTGTCTATATTAATTATCAGTATATTTGTTATTTACATAGATAGCGGTAATTTTTATTAATATTAAGTGAATTTTTATTGTATTAATATTTGGAACTTTGCATATTTTCGTTTTATATTTGCCAATAAATTAAATTTTAAAAATCATGGAAGAAAGAAAAGTAGTTAGATTCCAACTTGATAATGGCGAGTGGAGAAGTAGGGTATATTATCCTAAATCAGAAAAAGACGAAAATAAAGAAGATGTGGCAAGACCTCCAAAGCTGAATGCAAAACCAAAGTCAGAATGGCAACCCCATACGACACTGATAAGTATGCAGGTTACATTGAGTATCTGATGGGTATCGAAAAAGAGAAACCAGCAGAAGAACCAACAACAGAGAACAAAACTCTCTTTTACCGAAAAATTAAAGTTAAGTGGGGGCAATTACAACCAGAGTTTACAGATGAAGTTCATAAATTTTCAGCTAAAGCCCACAAGTACACAAAACAACAGTTAATTGACTCTTTAAACAATGAAAATGCAACAAGAAACATTGAAAGATTGAGCAAAATGAGTCGTAAAGAGGTTGAATCGGAATATAAATTCACAAATAGATTTGCCCTTTCTAATAGAGATAATATCGAACAGCGTATAAACGATGCTTTTCTATAAGGCAAAGGGTTGGAGGAAATTACTATCAATGGCAATAAATACAAGGGTTTGGTTTTTGACGAAAATAGCAAACAATCTAAAAGACTAAGAAAAACAGATTCTTTTGATCTTTATTATAATAATTACCTATCTTGTATGAAAGAAATAATCAGAGAGTCGGTTCTTACAAAGGAGGTTGATATTAAAGCGATCTCTGAGGAATTGAGTAATAGACTTAAAAAACCTAATTTTAGTAATTATGGAGAAATTTTAAATCATGACTATTACGGTTTAATGGGTGGAACTCAAAATATAGAGTTAGATTTTGAAATTACGCCTAAATCAAATGGTGAATATAATCTAAAAACTATAATGCACATAAATGATTGGTATGGTTCAGATGCTGATGATATAAATAAAAAAATAGACTACAAAAACCTTCTATCTAGCATTATAAATGTTGCATGGGATGTATCAATTTTTCCTTTCGGATACGAATCAATGCCATCTGATATAAATAATTTAATCACAAATATAGAAAACTCAAAATTAAATATCAAAGACGCAGTAAAGGGTTTGCAATCATTTTTTTATCTTCAACATCACTTTGGGTGTGAACCCTTTCCTATCCAGATAGTTTATAGTTCAACTGATACAATAAAAATTAATAATTAATTCAAACTGGAAAGCATACTCTAAAGAGATATAATTATATTTGCATTTTTTTAGAATATGTTAAGTAGGGTAAAATAATTATTGGTGTATTTTTAATAGTGCTATTGGAGATGAGATTTTTTGCTATTGAATCGAAAATATAGTGGTTCTATATTGAGATTTAATAGTGAAAAATATCGCTCCAAGAGTGCTATTAAGAATATGGCAATAATTGTTTTACACTACTTATATTAAGAAGAATTAAAATTACACTTAAATTAGAGATAATTATATGGAAAATATCAAAGAGTTTATAATTGATATATCCAAACCTATGAGTATATACATAAAAGCTCATGTGTTTATATATCTGTATCCTGCATTTTTTATTATTTTTACCTTAATTGTGGGGACTACGTATAAATTCCTGCATTTATATTCCGATACATTATTTTTTATACTTTGGGGTTTAAGTTACTTATTTATTCCAGCCGTATTATGGCTTATTGCAACCAAAATTTTCAAAAAAATCCATCCAACTATAACAGTAATATATTTTATAATATTTGTTATTATGCAATTTTTGGCACTTATTTTTATTTTTATTTTGATGGTATTAAATTGGGCAGAGGCAGATTTGAATTAATCTTAATGAAACTTCTAAAATCTCTCAAAATCCAGAGTTCAGAACTCCCCTAAAATAATTTAAAATATTATTATTTTAGTTGTATATGCCAATAAAGGTTTGAAAAACCTTCTTCCGCTTTTAGCGAGCGGAGCGAAGCCGTGAGTGAAAACGAACGATTTTTGCCAGCCCAAATGGCGTGCTTTTTCTAAAAAAGCATTAACAAAAGTTATTTTTATACAACTCGGATTGCAAAAATAGCTCAAAATAGCTCGAAAATCTCAAACCTTTATTCGCATTGTATTATTAAAATAATAATCTTATCTTTGCATTAACCATTTATAATTTACAATTGATAATTAATTATGAAGTACCTGCAAATATTATTAATATTATGCCTAATTACAAGTTGCGGCAATAGAGCATCAAACATAAATGAAGTGGCTAGTGTAGAGTTAATAGGAACAACTATTTCAATTACACACGAAATATTAACCCCTCGTGAAATATACTGCATGGAGGATGGATTTATAGTTTTTGATAGTAAAAATAAAGATGGTTTTCTTAAGGGAACTTCTAATAATTGGATTTTAACGCTTTTTTATTTTGAGGCTTCATCTTTGAATTTTACAAAATGCACCGTAGGCACCGCTACGCTCACATTTTGAAAAATCCAAATCTAAAACCTCAAAATTACCTCTATTTTTGCACTAAAGTGACAGATTTTACCAACCCAAAAGGCATATTTTTTCTAACCTTAATTCGCATTCACAATTGAATTCATATATTTATCAAAACCTGCGCCATCAAATGGTACAACAATAATTTTGCTTGCGTGGTTATCGTTTGCACCATCTTGACCTTTGTGTACGTCGATTACAGAGAAGATAAAATGAGATACGTGCCCATCTTCGCCAACAATAGCAGTAGGACGCTCAATAAACTCCCAATCATTGATTGTGCCATCAGAATATTTAAATATTTTTGTTTCGCCCTTATTAAACGCCTCGCCGCAATATTTCCAATCATTAATACCATCTTTTGAGACAAAATGGTGTGAAATTTTTGAAGGCCAGTGGTTGTAAACGATATGATAAAGCCCTCCACTATACCACATCGTAGGATCTTCATTATAATTTTTAGCAAGCTCTGGAATATCTTCATAAACTCTACCTGTCATTATTTTGTAAGGTCCTAAAACATTATCCTCACTAATCAAAACTGCTGTCGAGCGGCAAATCAACATATAACCCTTACCACTTGGGTGAGGACGCACTTGAACATTCGACATGTGATATGGTGCTTTGCCATAACGAGCCAACCCAAGCGATTTTCCATTTGTGTCAATCTCAATATTTCCTAGTTTTTTGAACGGTCCCTCAGGTTTATCAGCAACATAGATTATACCATCGGTAATTTCGCTAGTTACCACACCATATCTACCATCATTTAATCGAAAACCAAACACATTATGCGCCTTTCCGCCATCGTCTTTTGCCCAAATCAGACCCTTATCTTCGTAAGGACCCATAATATTATCGCTTACGGCATAGATAGCCTTAGAATCCTCTTTCCAACCCACACCATGAGCAAAAGATTGATTCCAACGACTACAATAGAGGTGATATTTACCGTCATCGCCTTTTACAACGCCTCCATCCCAGTAACACCACTCTAATTTATTGTCTATAACACCCTCAATGCCATTTTTCACATCTCTTGGACGTACATTATCATCGCCCCACGCAACATCGCTTGTCAATGCGCTTTGTGGCTCCATAGGTAGGAAGAAATCTACTAAACTCTTCTCTTTTTCCTTTTTTTCTGTCGAAAATTGAACCCAATCCACACTAAAAAGCTCTCCTTCATCGCCCTCTATCATACAGAACAAATCTATAGTTGATTTTGGTGAATATTTAAGGTTTGCTGTAACTACAAGAAAATCTGCCCAGTTATTTGTAGATGGAATGTTTACCTCAGCTATAACCTCACCATAATAACCATTTTCACGAACGACTAAGCGTTTAGCCTTCTTCATATCAGCCGATGCGCTTCGCACTCTTATTGATTGATAGTCAGCATCCGAAAAATCGACATTATTATAGCGAATCCATCCCCCATTTTCACACTTTTCAGCCTGCCAATTTGCTGGAAATTCACTTCCTAAACGGGTAATATTTACACCTTGTTCAGAAATATCAGAATATCTATCTATTTGAATTTGTGCAGAAGCATTTTGAATACCCACACCTCTTACAGTTGGCTCAACCATATTTATACGACCATCTTTACGGAAAGTAAGGTAGTCGGCACAAGTCGAACGCATTTTAGATTTACCACTAATATCGGCATGATGATAAAAAAGCAACCAATCGCCATTATATTCCACAATTGAGTGGTGGTTTGTCCAACAATCATCCCACTGTTTCATAAATGCACCTTGATATTGAAACTCTCCTAGTGGCGAATCACTTGTTGCATAACTTAGCTCGCAGTTGCGATATGGTGTAGCATGCGAAAAGGTAAAATAGTAGATACCATTGCGCTTAAATACAAAAGATGCCTCTTTGTACATAGGCGGTAAAGAGGTGATTTTTTTGGGTGTTCCATCAAGCTCTTTCATATTTGGTTTTAACTTACAACCAAGCATATTATCACCACAACCCCAATAGATGTATGGAGTTCCATCGTCGTCAATAAAAACATCAGGATCAATTCCAGACACACCCTCAATAGGATTTGGCTCTATAGTGTAGGGTCCTTCGGGATTAGATGCCACTGCTACACCGACTCTATGTCCTTTTTCCGAACCATTTGGTTGAGCAGGAAAATAATAGTAATATTTACCATCTTTTTCAATGCAGGTAGGTGCCCAAAGAGCATAAGAATCTTTCTGCCCCCAAGGAATATCATTTTGGTCGATTTGACGACCATGGTCACACCAATCTATCAAATTTTCAGAAGAAAATACATGATAGTATGGCATATAAAAGCCATTGTTGCCTTTTCCCTCTACTGGTGCAACATCAGAGGATGGAAAAAGAAATAGTTTGCCATTAATCACACGTGCAGTTGGATCAGCAGTATACATTGTAGTAATTAATGGATTCTCTGCAAATGCAAAAATAGAGGTGCAGAGGGTAATTAAGGATAGTAGGGTTTTTTTCATAATTATAACTTTTGGGAAGATGAACTACAATAATCGACTTACATCAAAATATTGTTAATATTTTTATTATAGGGAGTTTAAAATTCCGAATTTTGAGAGATTTTAGAAGTTCCCTTATATTTAAGTAGTGTAAAACAATTATTGCCATATTCTTAATAGCACTCTTGGAGCGATATTTTTCACTATTAAATCTCAATATAGAACCACTATATTTTCGATTCAATAGCAAAAAATCTCATCTCCAATAGCACTTTTAAAAATACACCAATAATTATTTTACCCTACTTAATGCAAAAATAATTAATTTTTTTATAAACGCAAAAAGAGGCTGTTTCTTTCGAAACAACCTCTTATAGAAAGTTAAACTATTGGTTTGGATATAAATTAAATACCCATACCTTTTTGAGCAGTGTAGCTAAGTTTTAGAGCATTAGCTTTACGAAGCTCTTGTTTAATATCTGTAATAATACCCATACGGATACTTCTGTCAGCTTTCAAACTTACTGTCATCGCATTTCTATCACTTTCTGAAAGTTTATCACGCTCAGCAGCGATAAAGTCTGTAATTTCAGCAGCTTGTTTGTAAGCACCATTTAACTGAATACGAGGACTATCACCCCATTTAGCAGCTAATTGTTTTGTAGGAGGACCTACGTAGATGTAACTTACAAGCGACTTTTTCTCTAATTTCTGAATCTCAGTAGCTTCAGGTAATTTAATCTGAACTTGTAATTCAACTTCACGCATAACTGTTGTTACCATGAAGAAGAAAAGTAACATGTAGATAATATCCGGAAGCGACGATGTACTCACCGCAGGAACAGATTTGTTCCCCTTTTTCTTCATTACTGCCATAATATTCTCTATTTTTTAGTCATGTCACGAGGCTCAGCCTCTGAAATTTGTGTTGGAATTGCTTTAGTGATAGCTTTCATTTGATCACCCTCTAAATCCGAAAATTTCTTGCCGAATTTTTGCATAGAAAGATCATCACGAAGCTCTCTAACTGCTCTACTTAACTCATTTTGAACTGTTACATACATATTGTAACTAGTCTCACGAGTATTTTGTAGAGAAATAACTCCTTTACTTACAGGATACTCTCCTATAATGTCGATCTCTGTCATCTCTTTCTCTGGTAGATTTTCAGCGTTTGTAGGATTTACGATAAATTCTTTTACCTTCTCCTTTAGCTGAGTAATATCTGCCCATTGATCCCCGATAAGTAACTTATCTTGGCTAGAAACCGAAACTTTCATAATATTACGTTCGTTAATCTTGTTGGCATCTTGCGTTGTTTGCTCAATCCATGGTGGAAGCATACGTTGGATACCCGAATCTACGTTCATTGTAGTAGAAACAAGATAGAATATTAATAGAAGGAAAGCAATATCGGCTTGAGATGAAGCATTGATCTCTGGTATACCTCTTTTTGCCATATCTTTTGCTTTTGTTACTTCTGCATTTAATATGCAAAAGGATTATTTAAACATGTTGTAAACTTCTAGTACAAAAATGCTAGCAATAGCACCACCGAATGCGATATAAGTCGTGAAAAGACCTGTATCACTTAAGCGAAGCTCTAAAGGATTGTCAAAAGTTGCAGAAGTAGTTACGATTGGAGTTGCGTCAGACATGCTATAAGCAATACCAAGGATACCCAAAACAACTACTAAACCTACCATTGAGCGAGCTGCACCTTTAGGGTTTTTAGCAAAGTTGAATACTGGAAGTACTACTGCTAATATAATCGATGCGCCTAGAAGTGCATAAGCCATATTAAGCATTGGATCTACACTTGTAGTAACTCCTGCAAAATAAAGTGCAACGACTAGTACTGATACTATTAGCAATATGTATCTGATTATTGATAAATATTTCATAAGTCAATTACTGTTTTAACGGCCTTATGTAAAGGCATAAAATTAATAATAACATCTAAAGTGCAACTATTATATATTTTATGCTATTACACTTAGTCCATTTTTAATTCTTCAACATTTAGACCAACAAAGGTCTAATAACTTTTCTTCGAGTCAAAAATTACTTTTTGCTGAATTTAGTAATGATATCTATCAAAGAGATAGATGAATCTTCCATGCTAAGAACTAGAGCATCGATTTTTGAAAGAAGGTAGTTGTAGAATAACTGAAGGATAACACCCACGATAAGACCACCTACTGTTGTAAGAAGGGCAACTTTGATACCACCCGCAACGATAGCAGGAGAAACGTCACCAGCAACAGCGATGTTATCGAATGCACCAATCATACCTACTACAGTACCCATGAAACCAAGCATTGGAGCAAGAGAGATAAATAGAGAAATCCAAGAAAGACCACTCTCTAATTGACCCATTTGAACTGAACCGTAAGATACAACTGATTTTTCAACTACATCTAAACCTTCATCATAACGAAGAAGACCTTGATAGAAGATAGAAGCAACTGGACCACGTGTAGTACGACAAACTTCTTTAGCAGCTTCAACGCCACCAGAAGCTAGAGCCTCTTCAACTTTAGTTAAAAGTTTCTTAGTGTTTGTAGTCGCAAGGTTAAGAGAGATAATACGCTCGATAACAATCGACAAACCTAAGATTAAACATAAAAGAAGTGGAGCCATCCACTCAGCACCACCAGCTAAGAATTGATCCTTAAGAACTTGGTGCATTGGTTGTCCTGCAACGTCAGTTTCAGGATTTGCAGCTGCTGTTTGTGCAAACGCAGCAACCGATGAGAAAGCAGTGAAACCTGCTACTGCAACAATCGAAAAAAGCTTTTTCATAATAAAAACACTTGTTTTGAATTAGTACTATATTAATTAATTTATTAGTTACTTCTAGTTAATTCAAAAATTTAAAATATTTTGGTTAAAAATTTATTTTTGTCAAGTTTTTAAATAGGCACTCTAAAATTTTTCAATTATTAAGAGCCTACCATTTTTTCTTGAAATAGCAGAAGATAAAATCCTTTTTTTTTAATAAAAATTAATCTCACTATCCCAATTCATAAGAGCAAAGATACAGTTTTATATTTAATAAAAAACGTATTTCACAACATATTTTTAAATTTAACCTAAATTTATTGCTAAAAGGCTATTTTTGTTAAAAATTAAACAAATATCTTAATAAATGTTGTGTTTTTTACGCAATTTTTTTCTTAAAAAACCATTAACAACTCATTTCTCCTCTTAAAGGTTCGACTAAACGCTCCAATAAAACTTTATGTGGAAGCTCTTGAGCGAGCAAAAACATTAGCTTTGTAAGGGCACTTTCGACAGTAAGGTCCTCGCCACTTATTACGCCAATTTTACCCAATCTTTTTCCCGTATCATACAACTCCATATTGACACGTCCTTCGCTACATTGAGTAATATTTACTATTACGACACCTCTATCTATCGCTTCAGATAGCTCTTCAAAAAACCACTCGTGTTGCGGAGCATTCCCCGAACCGTAGCTCTCCAAAATTACTCCTTTAATCCCCTCAGCCGACAAAATAGAGTTTACAACCTTTTGCGTAATGCCTGGAAATATACGTAGTATTGTTACATCGCTACACATATTTTGCTGTATATCAAATGAGGGTAAAAAACTATCTACCTTTCTGATATAGTTGTGATTATAATTTATATCTATACCTGCCGAAGCTAGTACAGGGTAATTATGCGAACAAAAAGCATTTAGATACTCTGCGCTATGTTTTGTTGTACGATTTGCACGAAATAGTTGATTATGAAAAAATATTGTAACCTCAGGTACAACACTCTTTCCACCAACTAGCGAAGAGGCAATCTCTACGGCTGTAATTAGGTTCTCTTTACCATCTGTACGCAACACTCCAATAGGTATTTGGCTACCTGTAAACACCACAGCTTTATCCAAATTTTGAAGCATAAAGCTCAAAGCCGAAGCGGTGTAAGACATAGTATCGGTACCATGGAGCACTACAAAACCATCATATAAATCGTAGTTTTCCTTAATTATTCTTGCTAAAGCACCCCAATGCTCTGGTAAAACGTTAGAAGAATCTATAGTAGGGCTAAAGGTATAAGTTGATATTGAGACCCCAAATTTCCGAAGCTCTGGAACCTCTTTTTCAATCTCCGAGAAGTTGAAAGGAGCTAATGCTCCACTCTCAGGATTTGTTTTCATACCTATAGTTCCGCCAGTATATATAATAAGTACACCCATTAGAAAAACTCTGATATTTTATCCGTTTTATGACTACGAAATTAACAATTCATTATTAAATAACAAACATTTTTTTACAATTTTTTTCACACTCCCTCGCCACTACCTCTATATCAATGCCTTTTACCTCTGCAATTTTTTTTGCTATTAGTGGAATATAACTAGATTCGTTACGTTTTCCACGAAAAGGGGTAGGCGTAAGATAGGGAGAATCTGTCTCCAAAACAATTTTTTCGAGAGGAATTTGAGCCACTGCCAAAGGCAGTAAACTTTTTTTAAAGGTGACTACTCCGCCTATTCCAAAGATAAAATCGCCAAGCTCTAAAATTTTTTGTGACTGCTCAAATGTACCACTAAATCCGTGTAAAACACCACGTAATTTTCCTCTGTAAGGCTCCAACTGCTCAATAATTTGGTCGAACGCCTCTCTTACATGGATTATTAGAGGAAGGTTATATTTTATAGATAGTTCAAAATGACGACGTAGCGACAAAATTTGCTTGTCGATATGCTCTACCGACCAATACATATCCAAACCAGTCTCACCGATAGCCACTACTCCACCCTTTGCTATCTGCTCTTCCAATTTTTGAAGCTCAAAATCAATATCGGTATTTTCGTCTATATCGGTAGGATGAAGCCCATAGGCTGCAAACATATTATCCGGAAATTTTGCACACAGCTCCTCTACTTGCGCATAATTAGAGTAAGCGGTTGCAGGGATTATCATCTTTGTCACCCCCTCTTTCACTGCTCGCTCCACCACTTGACAAATATCCTCTTCAAACTGCTCTGAGTAGAGGTGTGAATGTGTATCGGTAAAAATCATAAATGTTTTTTATTTCTGGGCACAAATATAGATTATTTATTTTAGAAAAGCTCTCCGTTTTTAAATTATTTTTATTTAAAAACAAGAGATATTAGAAGTTCTAATAAAATAGGCTAAAAATATGCTGATTAAATTGCAAATTTTTATTATTGACATAAATATAGTAATAGAAATAGAGAAATCAAAAATAATTTTAAAATTTTTACAAAAAAAGTAACAACATATTTAAATTTTTATTACGTTTACAAAAATTATTTAGACCTAAGTAGGGTAAAATAATTATTGGTGTATTTTTAAAAGTGCTATTGGAGATGAGATTTTTTGCTATTGAATCGAAAATATAGTGGTTCTATATTGAGATTTAATGGTGAAAAATATCGC
>JAWXTR010000065.1:0-17525 GCA_044433365.1 Rikenellaceae bacterium | reverse complement strand
ACAGACGTAGCAGGGCTACGTCTCTACTGCTGAGTCGCCAACACCCCGAATTGTTTTAAACCCTTTTTTTTTAAAACATAACGATTTGTATTACAGACGTAGCAGGGCTACGTCTCTACTGGGTATTATCAAAATTCGATTTTAGAACTCCCTTTATTAATTTCTACTGTTCTTGCTCCTCTTTAGTGTTATCAAGGAAGCTATCTTTGTAGGCTTGAGGTAACATTCCATACTCTTTTTTGAAACACTCTCTAAAGTAGCGTAAATCGCCAAAACCTACATCATAAGTTACATCGGCAATAGAGTAGCGACCAGTTTTTAGGAGTGTTGCAGCACGTTTTAAACGTATAGTTCTAATAAGAGCGTTTGCAGTCATATTTAGAAGCGATTTTAGCTTTTTATTTAGTGCAATAGGGGTAATTCCCATTTTGTCGCATATATCACTAACTACAAAATCGGTATTATTGATATTTTGCTCAATATATTCGGTCAGTTTTCGTAAAAACTCCTTATCCATATTGGTTGTAGTATCAACTACTTCCTCTTGCGTTTTGATACTCTCTTTGGTTGAATTATCTATTTTAGCCTCCGTTACAACTTCTTTATCAGTAAGTTTGTTACTATCGGTTTTGACCTCTAATGGTATATTAGTAGTACTAGCTTTGTCGATAGATATTGCGATAGCTTTATGAGCTAATTGTTTAGCTAGCAACTTTCTATTTCGTAAAATAGAGTTTACAGTCTCTATAAGTACTTTATTATTGAAAGGTTTGCTACAGTAGGCATCTGCCAATGTGCGAAGCCCATCTACCATATCATTATCGCTAGTTTTTGCTGTTAACAGTACAATAGGAATATGTGAGGTGTTCTGTTCGTGTTTTAATCTTTTACAAAGCTCCAAACCGTCTACCTCAGGCATCATAATATCAGAGATGATAATATCAGGGATTAACTCTATAGCCTTTTCGATTCCCTCTCTACCATCAGAAGCAAATAATATCTGATAACGATTTGAGAAAAGTGAAGCTAGTAGATTTAAAATCTCGTTATTGTCATCGACAATAAGCATAGTTGGAAGATTTTTGTCGATACTATCCTCCGTCTCATCTTCTAACTGATTGCTCTCTGGTATTGTAATAGCTGTCTCGGTTTTAAAAAGCTCTCTATCTTCATTCAATATTGCTTTATTATCTAAAATAGCATCATCACTATCCTCAACCTTATTAAATTGTTTTGGAATTAAGACAAAAAATGTCGTTCCGCTACCTTCCGCTGTTTCAAACCATATCTTTCCGTTGTGCATCTCGACAAGGCTCTTTGTAAGCACCAGACCTATGCCAATACCACCAACTTCGTTAGAGCTATCTAAATTAAGGCTTGTGAAGCGTTCAAAAAGATGTTTTTCTATCTTTTTACTAATCCCCTTACCTGTGTCACGTATAAAGAAAAGTAGATCTGACTCTCTATCTACAACGCTAAAAGCAACAGTACCCTTAATAGGTGTGTGTTTTATGGCATTAGAGATAAGATTGTAGATAATTTGCTCCATCATATACTTATCGTAGAATAATTGGATAGAGTGGTTGGGTATATCGCTTTCCAATTTAATCTCTTTCTGTTCAGCCCAAAAATTAAATTGGTCGACCAATTTTCTCGAAGTTTTTGCAAAGTCGTTGTTTGTCAACTCAATTTTCAGCTTGCCATTTTCGTTTTTTACATAATTTAATAGCTCATTGATAAGTCGCAAAAGCGAATTAGCATTATGAGACATTGTATTTAATGAGTGTTGCCATTTTGAGTCGTTAGCAATTGGGCTATCACTCATAATTTTCTGTAATGGTGACAAAATAAGCGTTAGAGGAGTTCTAAATTCGTGTGAAATATTTGTAAAGAATTTTGTACGCATCTCAAGCATCTCGTTTGCTTTATTACGCTCCATTCTTGCTAGTGCAATCGCATTATGACGTTTTACTCGACGTATATAGTTTTGAATAATTGAGAGCATAGTGGCAAAGAATATAATTGCATAGAACACAAATGCAATCCAAGTTGCCCAAAATGGAGGGACAACAGTAATTGGCACTACAAGCTCTGTTTCGCCCCAAGTATCGTCACCACTCGACGATTGAAGGTGAAATTTGTATTTGCCAGGTGTTACATTTACATACGAAGCTATCGGATTTAAGCCCGAAATCACCATCTTTTGCTTATCGTACCCTTCCAGCCAATAACGATACTTACAACGCTCAGGATTCGAAAAATTAAGGTTTGAAAGCTTAAAAGAGAAGCTATTTTGAGTAAAATTTAATCTAAATCCACTGCTATTATCATTAATTCCAGAGAGTAGGTGTTTGTATTTGTCAGATTCAAAAATACTTACATTAAATAGACTAAAATCGGTAATCGTTGGCAATTCTTGATATCTATCTCTTTCAAATTGGTTTGGTTTTAGGTAGTTAAAACCATTTGTACCACCAAATATGATTGTACCGTCACTATTAATTGCCGAAAGCTCATTAAACTCATATCCTTGAAGTCCATCATCTTTTTGGTAGGTGTAGATATGTGAATTTTCTTTGTTTATACAACAGATACCCCTATTGCTTGAGAACCAAATATTTCCACTATTATCTTCGACAATCGCTTTAATAGAGTTGTTTGAAAGTCCGTTCACAGTTGTATAGCTCTTAATTTTGTAACTATCACTATTTTTATCTTTTGTAAGCATGTGAAGCCCACGACCTAATGTGCCATACCATATATTTCCCTCTTTATCTTCTAAAATTGGGATAACATAATGTTTTGAGGTTAGCTCCTCAGCAACTAACTCAATTTTAGGATTTTCGGCATATCGTTGCTCCTTTTTAATCATTGCTAAACCATGGTCGGTAGCTATCCAAAGATTACCTTTTGTGTCGATTATCGTATTTCTAACAATATCAGATGGCATTCCTACGCTACGTCCCAATTTTAAAATAGAACCATCTCTTATATCGTAACGAGCTAGACCCTCACCATAAGACGAGAGCCAAAGATAGCAGCTATCACATTTTATATCACGAATTGAGCTTACTGCATAGCCAAGATCGGTGACTGCAAATGTGTTGGGATTTACCTTATAGAGATATTGATGCGTGGCAACATATTGTGTATTATCATACTTAGAATATTCAGCACTATAGCATATTTCGCTTGTAAATAGATGTTTGATAGGCTCTTTGCGGCTGCTTTTATCGCATACAAACACCCCTGTACCATCGCTACATATCCACAATCGATTTTGACTATCTTCAGAAATTTGGAGAATAAAATCGTTGCCTAAACCACGATTAAGAATAAATGGACGTTTGTTATGTTCAAACCTTACAAGACCTTTTTTGTTGTAGCCAACCCAAATTCCATCGTTGTTGTCGATTACCATATCGTTTCCACGATAATTTCTATTTCTATCGGCATATAAAATAGTCGAAAAACTATTTGTAGTAGATTGATAGTCGGTGGTATATACCCCAAGTATTGATGAAACCCAAAGAGAATTTCCTTGCCATACCATAGCTGTGCCTCCATGTATCTGGTCGATTGTTTGAGTCTGTCCTGTAGAGGTGTTGTATGATACCAATTTATCGGTGTATAGCAGAAATAGATATGAATTGTAGCAGGATATATCGTTTATATAACCTACCGACAACCCTTCAATCATAGTAAATGAGTCGTCTTTACGAGAGTAAAGAGCGACACCCTTGCTTGTTGCAGCATATAGTTTGTCCTCCTCAGTAATACAAAATTGAGTCACATTTCCATTATTTAATCTCTCGAAATCGGAATATAATCTGATATTTTCAATTTTAAGCTCTTCATAGTCGAACTCAATTTTCAAAATACAAAACTCACGAGAGTCGTAAGCCCATACTACCCCTTCACTATCAATTGTAATATTTTTTACAGCTTTTATTCTACTATCTATCCACGCCTCATCCGACATATCTGAAAATTTGATAAATCTATTTTCACCTCTTAGATATAAGTAGCCACCCTCATTGGCAGTTCCTACCCATATATTTCTATTTTTATCCTCAGCAAACGATATTATAAGATTTGAATCGAGTCCACAATCGCCAATATTGAAATGTTTAAACTCATATCCATCATATCTATCAAGTCCATCGTTTGTACCACACCAAAGGTAGCCATACGAGTCGTAAAATATGGCATTTACATCATTCTGACTTAATCCATTTTCGTTTGAGATATTGCGACTTGTAAAACCATTATACGAAAATAGAAGTTGGGGGATAATGAGTGATATAATTAATATCACTGCAAATTTTAGTTTCATATCGGAGGGTTGTTTTAGTATAGTTTGCTTAAATAGTTCTTTTAAATTTAGGGGAGTTCTAATAATTGGTTTTATTCGATTTTTTATTTTGAGGTTTTAGATTTGAATTTTGCAATAGGTGGGCGTAGCGGTGCCTACGTAAGCATTTTGTAAAATTCAAAGATGAAGCCTCAAAATGAAAAAGCCTTAAAATCCAATTTTTAGAAGTTCCCTTTACTCTTTATGTTGTGTTAATATGGTGCAAATATATTAAAATGCAGTAAAACCACCAAAAAAAGTAACAAATTTATTTTAAAAAAATAAATTGAAAAGTGTAATCAAATTCAGATAAAAATGCAAAATATGATATTAAATTATTAAAAAAGTTGAAATTTAAGATAAAAAATGAGATTTTTTAAATAATTTGATATAAAAGCACACATAATATAGAGGTGTTAATTTATACAATATAGGGGGGTATTTTCTATTTTTCTGCCATTTTTTAAAAAACCACCCTATTTATTTTGTTTTACAACCCTATGGTGTGATATAATTATTGTTTTTTTGCAATGTGAAAATCGATTACGAATTTCAAGTAAAAATGATATATAATATAAAATAGTAAAGTTAAACGATTCAAAATAGGATAAATTAAACTATGAAAAGATTAAGACTATTAATAACTTTAATGAGTGCTTTTTTTATGACAGGCGTACTACTTGCGCAGCCTGGCACAGAGAATCCTCATAACGAAAATAGCCAATTAGTAAAGAGCTTGAATGGCTATAAATGGAAAATGAAAATGATGCGCCCAGGTGAGGGTGAAAAACAGGGGCTTCATGAGCTATATCCTGAAGATATAGAGACCTTAGTTTGGAACCCTGCAAAAGTGCCTGGTGATGTATATACCGACCTTTGGAAAGCAGGAGTAATAGAAGATCCATATTTTGGTCGTAATCTAGTAAAAGCTCAGTGGGTTCAACATTATGAGTGGTGGTACACAATCCAATTTAATGTTACTGAAAGCACTGAAAACAAAAAAGTATCTATCGATTTCGACGGAGTAGATTTTAGCTGCGATGTATGGTTAAATGGAACTTACTTAGGAGCACATGAGGGTGCATTTGCTGGTTTCTCTTTTGATGTTACAGATATTCTAAGAGTTGGCAAGAATAGCCGTACAAGTGCAAATATGTTAACTGTTCGTTTAAATCCTCCAACCCACGTAAATACAAAGCTTGCAGGTATCAAAACTCCTTGGTTTGGCGACTATTGGCGTGACCTTATTCCTTTTGGAATTTGGAGAGATGTTAGAATGGTTTCGACAGGAATGGTTAAAATCGACAACTCTTACGCTCGTACAACAATCAATAAAGATGGTTCGGCAGATGTAAATATGGAGGTTACTCTTGAAAATATGAGCGGTACTACTAAAGAGATGGAGGTTACAGCTTCGATAGAGGGTAAAAATTTTGAATCTAAACCTCAAACCGTAACTTTTAAATGTTCAGTAGCTCCGGGTAAACAAAAGGTATCTAAAAATATACATGTAAAAAATCCTCAGCTTTGGTGGCCTTGGGATTTAGGAAAACCTAATCTTTATACTGCTAAAATTTCGGTTACAGAAGATGGTAAAAATCACGACTTCAACAAATTCAACTTCGGTATTCGTGAGGTGACTATGGCTTGGAACCCTGGGTTTGTAAAAGATGTAGATTTGAGCTTCCCACGCACTACAGTTATAAATGGTAAACCAATATTTATTCGCTCTGCTTGTTGGGGTGGCACTCCAAATATTTTTGTTGGTCGTACAGCACCAGGAACCTACGAAACATTGCTTGTTCAAGCTAAAGAGGCAAATCTTAATAATATCCGTATTTTTGGATGGCATAATCCAGAGATTCCTGAGTTTTACGAAATTTGCGACTCACTAGGTTTGACAGTTTGGCAAGATATGATTCCGCTTGGTTCGGGTAATATTCCAAAAGATGAGCAGGTAATTAGCCATATTATAGATAATGGTATTTCGGTTGTTAAGGAGCGTCGCAATCATCCATCGCTAGTTATGATGGAGGGTGGTGAAGAGTATTTCCTACGTACTCGTGATGTTGAGTTCGCAAACAACTTCTTAATGCGTCTTGGCGATTCACTTCAAACCTACAATCCAATTCCTTACGTTCCAGATTCTCCATTAAATTGCGAAGCTTCACGTGAGGCGGGCTACAAATCGAAAGAGGCAACACACGCTCTAGCATATTTCTACGGAATGGGACGCTGGCTAATGGAAGATTGGTATCGCAAACAAGACTACCCTATCGTTCCAGAGTTTGCAATTACTTCGGTTCCTTCGGTTGAGAGCATCAAAAAGTTTATTCCAGAGGATGAACTTTGGACACCAGGACTAAGTTGGGGCTTCCACTGGGCCGACCTTTACCACCTAAAAATGCAAAACTTTGATACTTTCGGAGAAACCTTTGCTAATGGTGAGCTTGAAGAGTTTGTAAATGCTACACAAGATTCACAAGGTGTTATTTTCCAAAATGGAGTTGAATTTTTCCGTCGTCAAAAACCACGTCTAAGCGGTATTGCTCTTTGTCACTGGATTACCTATTGGCCAGATATGAAATGGGGTATTATCGATGCTTACCAAAAACCAAAACGCTCTTACGAATTTGTAAAACGTGCATATCAGCCACTACTTGTTTCACTCGACTTTACACGTCGCCGTTGGCATAATGATGAGCCATTTAAAGGTGCTCTTTGGATTGTAAACGACCTATATGAAGAGTATAAGGGTTGTGAAATTAAGATGAGTGTAAAGGATGATAACGGAATAGTTCTAAAAAGCGAAAAATTTGATGTTAAGACAATCGGCGAAAATTCAGCATTTAAAGTAGATGATATAAGCTGGGATGTTCTTTCAAAAGTTGATAAAAAATTCTACGTAGAACTTTCGCTTACTGATAAAGATGGCAAAGAGATTTCAGCAAATGAGTATTTCTTCTTGATAGGCGACCAAAAAGAGGCAACACTAGAGTTTAATAAGATGAACAAAGAGATGCTAGAGAGCAGTCAGGAGTATACAGGAGGCAACTATCTTCGCTACTATCCAGAGGTGTTAAACGAAGATGGTAAAACATACGAAAGTGGAACTCAAATACCAAGAGCTAAAGGTTTCGGTACAGAAAAATAGATATAGGGGGGTAAAATTTTAATTTTACAAAAGGTGGAAAAAGCTGGATAGATTTTTATTCAGCTTTTACACACCGACTTTTAAATCTTAGTAATTTCTAAAAATAATTTCAACTAAATAATTTAATAATTAACACTTTTAAAATTTTTTCGCCTATGGAAAAAGAACAATATTATGTTTTACAACAAACCAAACTAAACTTTTCAAATAGTGACCTAAGGTCGCTATATATTTCTAACCATAATAAATAATTATGTAAATGAGACAAAAATTATACTTTTGCGTATTATCTATGATTATATGCTTTGGGTTTGCCTTTGCTGCAAACGCACAAACAGTCACTGGTACGGTGACAGATGGTCAAACAAAACAGGCAATTGCAGGTGTTGTTGTATTAAAACAGGGAACAACAGAGGGTGCAATTACTGATGATGCTGGTAAATACTCTATTGATAAAATGGAGGTTGGTACAGTATTAGAATATAGCTTTATAGGCTATGAAACTCAAGCTGCTATCTATAGCGGTCAAAGTGTTATAAACGTTGAGATGAAAAACGACGGTGTACAAGTTGACGAAGTTGTCGTTGTAGGTTTCGGTACTCAAAAGAAGGTAAACCTTACAGGTTCGGTAGCAGTTGTTGATAAAAAGGCGTTAGATTCTCGTCCTGTATCAAATGCTGCTGATATGCTTCAAGGTGCTGTTCCTGGTCTTAATATCACAAATTCGGGTGGTACTGAGCTAGGTGGTAGTGCTTCTATCGATATCCGTGGTACTGGTACTATCGGTTCTGGTTCGAGCGGAGACCCACTTATTTTAATTGATGGTATGGAGGGTGATTTCAACTCTCTTAACCCTCAAGATATTGAGTCGGTATCTGTTCTTAAAGATGCTGCTTCTTCTGCAATCTACGGTTCTCGTGCTCCATTTGGTGTAATCTTGATTACTACTAAAAAAGGTACAGATAGAAAAACTTCTGTGTCTTACAACAATAGCTTTAGACTTTCTACTCCTCGCAACCTTCCAGAGATGATGGATTCTTGGACATTTGCTAACTATATGAACGAAGCAGATGCTAATGCAGGTACTTCTTCTGGACTTTTCCCTCAATCTCGTATTGATGATATTAAAAGATACCAAAATGGTGAGTTAGATTATAATGCATACACTGCTCCAACTGATGATAACTTCTGGGGTGATGGTTTTGCTTATGGTATTGGTGATACTGACCACTACGACAATGCTTATAAAGATTGGGCATTCTCTCAAGAGCACAACCTTAGCGTTACAGGTGGTTCAGACAAAGTAAACTTCTACCTATCTGCTAACTACTCAAACACATCTGGTTTCTTTGAGACAAATCCTGATAAAATCGACCGTCTAACTAGTACTGCAAAAATCAATGCAAAACTTTACGATTGGTTAACTGTAACTTATACAACTCGTTTCTCAGATAGAAACTACGACTATCCTACAGCTATTTCAGAGACAAACTACTCTTGGGGTGGTGGTCTAAAATTCTATACAGGTCTTTCTCAATGGCCTACTTGTCAAGACTACGACTCTAATGGTAATCCTTATAGCTCGCTTCCTCGTGATAATGGTTCAGCTGTATTCTCTTTAACTAACATGGGTGATAGCAACCAAAGGGATAAAAACTATTACCAACAAGTTCAGTTTGTATTAGAGCCAATTAAAGATTGGAAAACATTTATTGATTACAACTATCGTCATGGTAATACAGAAAGAACTGCAGCTACTCAAAAATCTTACAATGTCGGTGTTGACAACCAAACACTTTATCCTGTAAGTGTCGACTCATCTGTTGAAGAGTATCGCTACAGCTTGGATTATACCAACTTTAATGCTTACTCTGAATATACCAAAACTTATAGAGATATTCATAACTTTAAAGCTATGGTTGGTTTCCAAACAGAGAGCAACAACAATGGTAATGTAACTCTATTACGTGATGGTCTTATCGTTTCTAATCTTGTTTCTATTGATACAACTAACGGTCTATCTTCTACAGGTTCAGCTGTTGCTCCTACAGTTTCGGGTGCTTACTATGATTGGGTTACTGCTGGTTTCTTTGGTCGTTTAAACTACGACTACGATGGACGTTACCTTGTTGAGGCAAGTTTACGTTATGATGGTACTTCTCGTTTCATAGGCGACAATCGTTGGGGTCTATTCCCATCAGGTTCTGTTGGTTGGAATGTTGCAAACGAAGATTTCTTCGAGCCAATTAAAGAGAGTATTGATGTATTAAAAGTTAGAGCTTCTTATGGTCAATTAGGTAACCAAAATACTACAAGTCTTTATCCTACTTACCGTACAATGAGCATCTCTACTTCTGCTGGTGATTATCTAATTGGAGGTGTTCAGCCTACTTACACTAGTGAGCCTACACTTATCGACCCAGATTTAACTTGGGAACGTATCATTAACTGGAATATTGGTATCGATTTACAAGCATTTGACCACCGTCTTAACTTAACTGCAGACTACTTCGTTCGTGATACAAAGGATATGGTTGGACCTGCTCCTGATATGCCAGAATATTTTGGTTTTACAGTACCAAAACAAAACAATACCGACCTTAGTACTAAAGGTTGGGAGATTAGCCTTTCTTGGAGAGATAATCTTGAGAGCGGTTTCGCTTACGGTGCTTCTTTCTCGCTATCTGATGCTATTACAACTATTACATCTTATCCTAACGACAATATGCTTCTTAGCGACTACTACTCTGGTCAAACAATGGGTGAAATTTGGGGTTACGAGACAATTGGTATCGCAAAAACTCAAGAAGAGATGGATGCTCACTTAGCAACTACAACTCAAAGTTCTCTTGGTGGTAACTGGGCTGCTGGTGATATTATGTATAAAGATTTGAATGGTGATGGCATTATCAATTCTGGTTCAAATAGTTTAAGCGACCATGGCGACCTTAAAATTATCGGTAACAACACTCCTCGCTACGCTATATCTTTCTCAGCAAATGCTTCTTACAAAGGTTTTGATGTAAGCGCATTCTTCCAAGGCGTTATGAAACGTGATTATTGGGCAGGTGGTGATTTAAGTACATCTGGTTCTGGTCGTTATTTCTGGGGTGTTTACGGTAATATCTGGAATGCTACAGCTTTAACTCAACATATTGACTATTTCCGTGGAAATGAGGATAATGTTTTAGGTCTAAATATCGACTCTTACTATCCACGTCCTCTATTTGGTAACACTTACAAAAATATGCAAGTTCAAACACGTTATCTTCAAGATGCATCTTATTTAAGATTGAAAAATGTTCAAATAGGTTACTCTCTACCTCAACGTGTATTAGACAAAATCGGATTTAGCAAACTACGTATCTTTGCTTCTGGTGAGAATCTTCTTACTTTCACCTCTCTTCCTGATATATACGATCCAGAGACTATCTCAGGTGGTTATTATGGTAGTGCATATCCTCAAGCAGCGACTATTTCGTTTGGTCTTAATGTAACTTTCTAATTTGTTAAATTTCACTAAAATTACACGTATGAAAACAAAACATATATTATTTGCTAGTATGACGTTGCTTTTTGCTGCTTCATGTAATAGCTACCTAGATACTGCTCCTCAAAGTTCAGTGACAGAGAGTGTATATTTTGAATCTGACACTCAACTTGATTCTTATGTTATGGATTTGTATCCTAACCTATATACTCACTCTTCGACTAGCTACAAGGATTTATTGACCTCGGATGAAAAAACTGATGATAAAACTCAATATCGCGAAACTGTAGCCAACTATATTGTTGGAGCTGGTGGTACTACAGTTCCTGCGTCGGATGGCGAATGGGATTTTGAAATTATCCGTCAATGTAACTACTTCTTCGATAGAGTTCTTCCAAAAAACGAAGCAGGTTCAATCACTGGTAGTCAATCAAATATCGACCAATATATTGGTGAGATGTATTTCTTTAGAGCTTATGAGTATTTTGATAAATATGTAGAGCTTGGTGATATGCCAATTGCTACAACTGTTCCTGAGCTTGATTTTGAATCGCTAACAATATCTAGTATTCGTGAGCCACGTAATGAGGTTGCTCGTTTTATTCTTGAAGATTTAGATAGAGCTATCGAACTGCTTGCAGATGTTTCACCTGATGGTAAGAAAAACCGCTTAACCAAAAATGCTGCTTATCTTTTCAAATCACGTGTTGCTCTTTTCGAAGGTAGTTGGCTTAAAAACTTTGCTGGTACTGCATTCGTTCCAGGTGGTAGTGGCTGGCCAGGTGCTTCTATACATCCAGATTTCTCTTATTCAACTGGAAGTGTTACTGCTGAAGCTGATTGGTTCTTCCAACAAGCTATGGACGCTGCTAAAGTTGTAGCTGAATCTACAACTCTTACTCAACAAAACTCTACTTGTACTCTACAACAAGATCCTAATGGTGAGCCTAATCCATTTTTTGATATGTTCTGCGATGATGATATGTCGGGTTATGACGAGATTCTTATTTGGAGAGATTATGATAAAGGTTTAGGTGTAGCACACAACGCATCTGTTGCAGCTGCTGTAGGTAACGACTTCTCTGGTACTAGTAAAGGTCTTATTGAAAGTTTCCTAATGGCTAATGGTCTACCTATCTATGCTGAGGGTTCGGGTTATTATGGTGATGACACAAACAACGACCTTGTGATTGACCGTGACGGTCGTCTACAACTTTTCTTAAAAGTTCCAGGTCAAACCAACAAGCTTTATAATGCAGATCAAAACACTCAAAACCCTACTTATGAGGATGTACCTAACCTATTCCACGCATCTTTTGCTTATGTAACAGGTTATGCTCTACGTAAATTTGGATGTTTTGATGGTGCTCAAATGCTTACTAACAATACTGATAATGGTTGTCCTATTTTCCGTGCTGCTGAGGCTTATCTTAACTATATTGAGGCTTCTTACGAGAAAAATGGAAGCATTGATGCTACAGCCGAGAAATATTGGAAAGCACTTCGTCAGAGAGCTAACGTAGATACTGACTTCAACAAAACTATTGCTGCTACAAATATGAGTATTGAAGCTGATGGCGACTGGGGTGCTTACACTGCAGGTCAATTAGTTGATGCGACTCGCTATAACATTCGTCGTGAGCGTCGTAATGAGTTAATGTCGGAAGGTTTCCGTATGCGTGATGTACGTCGTTGGAGATCTATGGATCAAATGATTACTACTCCTTTTATCATTAAAGGTTTCAAACTTTGGAACTCTACAATGACATCATGGTATGATGGACTTCTTATACCTAGAGGCGAATCAGGTGCTAATGTATCTCCTGCTGAGGATGGTGATTATCTTTGCCCACTACGTATCGTTGCTAACCACCAAAACTTTGATGGTTATCGTTGGACAATGGCTCACTACCTTACTCCAATTGCAGCTAATCACTTTAACCTAACAGGTGGCACAAGTTCTCCTATTCACCAAAATCCAGGTTGGTCAATCACTTCTGGTGATATAGCAGAATCAATTTAAAAAATCTCTCTCACTTATTGATATTTTCAATAAACGTAGCAGTAGCAGAAAGCGACTTTAGTTCATTTTCTGCTATTGCTCATTTTAGGGGAGTTCCCTTTATAAATTCGCAACTTTAAAAGGAAAATTCTCAAAAACTGTTTTTGCACACTGCAGTAGAAACGTAGATACCAATTCATAATGCATAATTCATAATGCATAATTGCTGGGTTCGATAACACACCGTAAAGACGTTGTGCACAACGTCTGTAACCGAACCAAAGCAAACAAAATTAAATTTGCCAAGCCAAATACAAACTCAGACGTAGCAAGGCTAGGTCTCTACAGCCGAGCCGCAAATTGTAATTCATAACAACAGATTTTGAGAATGAATCCTTAAAAACACACAAAATAAAATGGAAAGAAAGAGTATAACCTATTTATTAGCAGCTATATCATTATCAATCTTCGTTACATCGTGCTGCTCACAAAATAACTCAACATCTGATAACCAACCTATCCAACCTTTCCCTTTCGAAATACCAAAAGAGAAACCATCATTTAAGTTAAGTAAGGCGATGAATCGCTCTTACGACTCCTATAAAGCGGCAACACCTCAGGAAAATGAGCTTTACAGTGAGTTTAAATACACAGAACTTACTGGATTGGATTATAATGGACTGGATGGAACTAAGTAGTGTAAAACAATTATTGCCATATTCTTAATAGCACTCTTGGAGCGATATTTTACACTACTTATATCTCGTCGTGATCCATCAAGAATAGTTAAAGCTAATGGCAAATATTATGTATGGTATACTTTACGCAACACTCCTACAACCTTTATGGGTGCTGAAAAAGCTACAGACATAATACCTTCAGCCGACTGGGATTTAGGTGATATTGCATACGCAACTAGCACCGATGGTTTTAATTGGGTTGAGCAGGGAATTGCAGTACATAGACCAGAAAAGCCTACCCTTGGTTGGAGATCAGTTTGTACTCCTGATGTATTATACTATGAGGGTAAATATTACCTATATTATCAAGCATTTTCGCAGATAAGCGGTCTTAGAGGTGATGATTGTCCTGTTGCAGTGTCGTGGGCAGATTCACCTGAAGGTCCCTGGCATGCTGAAAACAAAATAGTTATTCCAAATGGTGAAAAAGGTTCGTGGGATCAATACTCTATTCATGACCCTCAACCTATTGTGTATAATGGAAAGATTTACCTCTACTATAAATCAGATTATAACGACCAAAAAGCAATTGTGCGCTCTACAGGAGTTGCAATATCTGATTCGCCTCTTGGTCCATTCGAAAAATATGAATTAAATCCCGTTATGAGTTCAGGACATGAAACTCAACTATTTAGATTTAAGGAGGGTATTGCAGCTATTCTATCGATGGATGGTCACGAAGCTAACACTATTCAATATTCACCTGATGGTATAAACTTCGATATAGCATCTATAACAAACTTTCTTCCTATAGCAGCAGGTCTTTACGACCCTGATGCATTTACCGACACTAAATATGCCCATGGAGTTACTTGGGGCTTATCAACAGTGTGTTATTGGGGAGAAAAGAGAGGAACGTTTATGATACGTTTTGATTGTGATTTGTCGCTCGACCTTAACGATAGCCTTTTAAAGAAAAATATAGGTAGTCCATTTTTAATTGACGAACTACGCAAACGACCATTGCAATCAAACCAAAAAGCTAGAGCTATTGAGGATGCTAAGAGGGATTTAGGGGCAATATAGAGTGTTTGCTTTGAAATAAAATATATTACGGAGTTCTAATAAGTGGTGCAAAACAATTATTATTAATGCCAATAAAGGTTTGAAAAACCTTCTTCCTTTTTTTGCAAGCGGAGCGAAGCCGTGAGTGAAAGCGACCAATTTTTGTCAATTCTTTGGATGTGCTTTTTCTAAAAAAGCATCAAAAAATAGTTATTTTTTGACTAATTAAGTAGGGTAAAATAATTATTGGTGTATTTTTAATAGTGCTATTGGAGATGAGATTTTTTGCTATTGAATCGAAAATATAGTGGTTCTATATTGAGATTTAATAGTGAAAAATATCGCTCCAAGAGTGCTATTAAGAATATGGCAATAATTGTTTTACACTACTTAAAGAGGCTGACCACCAATATGTTTTAGTGGAATGTTCTGCACGTGCCATCTCTACTACATCTGCAACTACGCTATTGAAGCCATCCATATCTTTGATTTTACCATCAATAATCCAAAGAATTTTACCCGTTTTTTCCATAAATTTAATAATTTTAAAAAATTTACACCAAAATATATGCCATTTTGCATTATCTTTGCATATAATTAAATTGATGAAACTTCTAAAATCTGACTTTCGGAGTTTTTCCATTTTAAGGCTTCATCTTTGAATTTTGCAAGTAAAGGCGGTAGAAGTCACTACAGCTCATATTCGTAAAATCCAAATCTAAAACCTTAAAAAGAAAAATCTCTCAAAATACAGAATTTAGAACTCCTCTTTAAAACAAATTTTTAAAATTTTATTAAAAACGCCAATAAAGGTTTGAAGAACCTTCTTCCGCTTTTTGCGAGCGGAGCGAAGCCGTGAGTGAAAACTCAGAGATTTTTGCCAGCCCTCCTAGCATGCTTTTTTTAAAAGAGCATTAACAAAAGTTATTTTTATATAACTCGAATTGCAAAAATAGCTCAAAATAGCTCAAAAATTTCAACCCTTTATTCGCATTAAAAATTATTATGAGAGAATTTTTACTGCATAGCATACCCTATATTGTGTTGGTTGCTATGGTATTGGCAATTTACTACCTTTCTATTCGAATTGCATGGGCATTTGGTTTAAATAGATGGATTGTAATAACTATTATTGGAGTGTTGACTATTGGGGCATTTATCTCGATGGTGGTGATAATGCGTAGTAACTACACCTCTTCTTTGAGCCATTTTTTGAGCAATGCCTCTAATATTTTGATTGGTGTGTTGATGTTTTTTGTCTCTATTACTTTGGTTGTGGATTTAGTTGGCATTTTCATTAAAATGGAGCCTCGCACTTTTGGGTTTGTTGTATTAGGTACTACTACTTTATTGTCGGTTTATTCGATATGGAACGCTTCGCATACAAAGGTTTATAATGTAGATATAACTCTTCCTAATCTTGCTCAACCCCTTCGTATTGCACATATTAGCGACACTCACTTTGGGCACTTTTGGGGCGAAAGAAAGGCACGAAAATTGGCTGGTTTAGTAGAGCAAGAGGGTGTGGATGCTCTGGTAATTACGGGTGATATGTTTGATGGTCGTGTTCGTTTAAATAACGATGTTATAACCCCTTTTTCGAAGCTTGGTCTACCTGTATATTTCTCTGAGGGCAACCACGACGGCTACTCTGGAAGTAGTGATATTAAAAACCTCTTAACCGAGAATGGAATTATTGTTTTAGCAAACCAAAAGGCTGAGTTTAAAGGTTTACAAATAGTTGGTCTTGACTACCTACTCCCCGATAATCACACTGTCGACACCTTTCATGGTTCACACAGTAAAAATACAATGCAAAGCGTTCTTCCAACGCTTGGCATCGACAAAAATAGAGCTTCAATTCTGCTTCACCATAATCCTGTAGGTGCAAATTATGCCGCTCAAAACGGAATAAACCTCTACTTAGCGGGGCATACCCATGCAGGGCAGCTATTTCCAGCAACGTTGGTGGCTAAAATGATGTTTGAATATAATAAAGGGTTGTATGAGTATAATGAAAATATGCAGATATATGTATCTCAAGGTACAGGTACTTTTGGACCTCCAATGCGACTTGGCACTCATAGCGAACTTACAATTTTAAATCTTAAACCATAATAATATGGATATTTTAAATATAGCCTCACAGTGGGCAAGGGATGAAATTTTCTCATCAAAACTATTCATTATTGCAGGAATAATATTTATCACTATTTCGATAGGTTTCTGGCAATTAGGCAAAACAGAGATTGCAAAGTCTTACATCATGCCATTCTTGGTGTGTGGTGGACTACTACTTATAATAGGTAGTGGGCTTACTTACAACAACTATACACGGTTAAAGGCATTTCCAAAAGATTACAACCAAAGCCGCACAGAGTTTGTTGAGGATGAAATTATGCGCACTGAAAGCACTATTATCCAGACTGAAAATACCATTTTTAAGTGGATTCCAATAATAATTATTGCTGCTGCGCTACTTATAATCTTTGTTGATAAGCCTACGTGGCGAGCCGCTTCGATTACTGCAATTGCCTTTCTAATAACACTGTTGGTAGTAGATAGTAACTCACATAGCCGAATAGTCGATTATCACAAGGCGTTAGAGAGGGTACAAAGTGAAAAAAAATCGCAATAGGCTAGGTGATTTGCAGGGAGATTTCCTGTAGATTTGCAGTATAAAAAAAATCATTAATTTTGAAGTGAAGTTGTAGTGCACTAGGGCTGATTCTAAGCTTTTTGCTTAATTTGCGAATTAGACTACAACTCCACCCAAAATT
>JAWXTR010000064.1:0-17892 GCA_044433365.1 Rikenellaceae bacterium | reverse complement strand
CCATTTTTGCACAAAAGTGCAAAAATGGAGGTAATTTAGAGGTTTTTTAGGTACGTAACTATTTGTAAATTAGCTTGATATTAGTTTTGCGAATGACCCTAAATAGGGTCATTCCAAAAGTGCTATAAAATGTAAGTATTTACGCCTTCAGCAATAAAGACGTAGCCCTGCTACGTCAAAAAGTAATTTCCGCACCCAGCAGTAGAGACGTAGCCCTGCTACGTCTAAAAATCATTCCGGCACCCAGCAGTAGAGACGTAGCCCTGCTACGTCTAAAATCGAATTTTGACAACACCCCGTAGAGACGTTGGGTCTTGGCGGTTTGTAACCGAACCAAAGCAAAGAAAATTGAATTTGACAAGCCAAATCCAAACCCAGACGTAGCTGGGCTACGTCTCTACAGCTGAGAGCGAAAATTTTAATTTATAACAACGGATTTTGAGAATGAGCCACAAAAGAAAAGGAAGTGCTATTTATCGGCACTTCCTTTTCTTTAAGGATTTTTTGTAGAAACATTGAAAGATTATTTTTTAGATTCCTCTACAGAAAGTTTTCTAAAATCCTTCATCATTTTTGAAATCTCTAAAGCCGATTTACGAGCTCTAGTTCCTGCTGCTTTGTTGCCTTTGACAACTTGAAGATCAGCTTCTTTAACAAAAACAGCAATCTCTTCGTTGATTTTTGATAGTAATTCTTGCATTGTTTTAAATATTTAATAAATTAATAAATTTCTTAACTTGAGAAAGTTAATATGTAAAATGTTTTGTAAATTAGTAAATAAAGTTGATAATTCTCTTTATATCAGTGTGTAGGCTATTTTCTACTGGGCACGTTTTTGCAGAAGATTCTATAAGTCGTTTTTCACGGTCGTTATACTCATTTTTAGGCATAAAAATATTAATTTCTATTTCTGAGACTCTTCTTGGATTGGCAGCCATCACTTTTGTGCTTTCAATCTTCATGCCTTCGACAGAAAATCCGTGATTTTTAGCTGTAATTCCAATAATTGTCATCATACAACTACCTAGAGCAGCAACAAGCATATCTGTAGGTGAAAAAAATTCTCCTTTACCATTGTTATCTAATGGAGCATCGGTTGTGATTTTATTTCCCGATTGTAGGTGTGTCACCTCTGTTCTTAATTCACCTAAATATTTACTTTCTAACGTAGCCACAATATCCTATTTAAATTTTCAATTGCAAATATACAATTTTTTTCCTAAAAATTACCTAATAATAAAACAATTTTTATGCAAAAAAAAGTTTAAAATAGGATGAATTTCAAAAAATTAGCTTCTGGATATTTTCTAAGGCGTATTTTGCAATAAAAAATAATTACAATTATTTTTTAGAAATTAACTCTAAAAGCTCATTTTTTGTCAATTTATGCGATAAATTTGTTCCTTCAAGCAAAGAATCTGCCAAATCTTTTTTGCTTTTATGAAGCTCAATTATCTTCTCTTCTATGGTATTTGAAGAGATTAAACGATAAACAGTTACGGGACGAGTTTGACCAATGCGGTGTGCTCTATCTGATGCTTGGTTTTCAATTGCAGGGTTCCACCATGGGTCGAGATGTACTACATAGTCCGCTGCGGTAAGGTTTAAACCCAATCCTCCTGCTTTTAAACTAATCAAAAATAGTGGTTGACCACCTTTCTGAAACTTTTTTACCAATTTTTCTCGTTCAGAAATAGAGGTTGAGCCATCAAGATATAGGTACTCTATCCCCTGTTTGTCTAACTCTTCACGTACAAGAGCTAAATGAGATGTAAACTGACTAAATACCAATGCTCTATGGTTGTTGCTCTCTATTTGCTCAAAAAGTTTTAGAAATGCTTCAATCTTTGAAGATTTTTCTTTGAAATTCTTGTCTGCTAGTCCTATATGGCTTGCAGCTTGTCTTAATCTAGTAATTTCGGCAAGGGTCTGTATTTGGTTTAGTTCTCCTGATTCAACGCTTGCTTGAGCTTTTCGGCGAATTTTTTCATAGAAAATAGCCTCTTTATTGCTCATTTCGACAGGTAAAACTATCTCGGTTTTAAGTGGTAATTGACCTAAAACTTCGCTTTTTGTGCGTCTTAATAGAAATGGAGATATCAGATTTTTAAGCGATTGGCGTTTCTCAGCATCGTTTGCCTGCTCAATTGGATATATATAGCGGCTGCTAAACTCTTCGATAGTTCCAAGCAGACCTGGGTTCATAAATTGGAATAGGTTCCATATCTCGCCAAGATGGTTTTGTATTGGTGTTCCTGTAAGTAGTAGCTTAAAATTACCTTGTAATTCCATTGCAGCCTTTGACATTTTGGTTTCTTTGTTTTTTATAGTATGAGCTTCGTCTAAAACTATCATGTTCCAATTTTTTTCTATCAAAATTTCGCTCTCTGAGACCAGCATGCCATAAGTTGTTATAATCACATCAAACTCTTCGGCAGAAGCAACCAACTCTTTGCGGTCGGCGTTGCCATGGAGAATTTTGGATGTAAGTGAGGGAGCAAAGCGTAAAATTTCGCTCTTCCAATTATGTATAAGCGATGCAGGAACTATTATTAGTGAAGCACCTAATTTTGCACGACTAAGTAGCATAGCAATAGTTTGTACGGTCTTGCCTAAGCCCATATCATCGGCAAGACATGCACCTGAACCCCAATCAGCAAGGCGTGACATAAACCCAAAACCCTCTTCTTGGTAAGAGCGTAGCGATGCTTGTAACTGTTTTGGAATGGTATATACCTTATCTTGCGATTGTTCAATTTTCTTTACAAGAGCATTAAAATGTTTGTCAGCTTTGAAATTTGCATCGCTATCTTTAATATCTTTTATAAGCCCGATGGCAAATTCTGAGATTTTATACTCTCCTTTTTTGCCTTTAGTTGAAAGCGATTCTATAGATTTTACAGCCCTTTTAAGCTCACCGCTTAGAGTGATATATTCGTTATCACCAATATTAATAAATTTGTCGTTACCGCTCACTGAAATTTGCTCAATAATTTCGGAAAGCTGAATTTCTTTGTCGTCAAAGGTCACACTACCAACAACTTCAAACCAATTTCTATTGTGTTTAATAGATATATTAAAATTATTAAAATCAACTTTTCTCTTTAACTTAAAGGCAACACCCTCAGGCCATTCGATATCGACATATTCAAGGGGATGTAGCTTTTCTAAAAAAGAGAGACACTCTAAGGCACCTTCTAATAAATATACCCAGTTTTCATCGTGATTAAAAGATATTAGTTCGTTGTTTAAAGTAACAATATTTTTTTTCTCTAGCTTTAAATTGCGTGTTGTCTGAGTTAATTCACCATCTATATTACCCATAATATTCTCATTTCCATCGCCTGCTTTGCAATATGGAGTTGAGTTTTTAAAAGGTTTTACAAATATCTCACCTCTAAAACCATCAGCTTTGGGTATAAGTTGAACGGTCAAGTTGCTATTGCTTTCAATAACTTTTACATTGTTATTTTGCACTAATAGATTTGACTGTATATCTATTTCACTGCTAAGAAGCGTCAAAACCTCCTTTAGTTTCTCGGCTGCAGTAAGAGGAAATGTTTTTATCTCCCATAGTTTTTTGATAAGAGCAATATTGCTGTAGTTAGTGTTAACTATAGTTATATGAGTCTCGCCATGCCACCTTATGCGCTCATCTATCGAATATCTATTTTTGAAATTAATATTCGTTGATATATGAAATCCATTTTTATCTTTTCTTACAGATAGGTATGCTTTCTCTTCCTTAATATCGAGAGGAATAAGAGTGGTATCTCTATATCTTTCAGTGTATAGATTTGGGTGACCAACTAGCAATCTTAACACTGCAATACCATTTAAACTGTACTTTTCGCTAAATCCATAGTAGCGATCTGTTTGAATGGTTTTTACAAGTTTAGCTATTGATTTATCTAGCGCACTCATCTCTTCTATACCATCTTTAAAGGTAGATAGTGCTATATTACGCCCTTTAGTCCATCTTTTTCCACCATCTTTGGATGTTTGAAGCTTTGGTGTAATATGACAATTAGCCTCAACACAATATACAACTCTTCCTTTTTTCTTACTACTATCGGTGTTGTTAACCTCAGTTTCTGATTTTTTAGAGACAATAATATTATTAAGAGCCTTTTCCCACTCCTCTAAGCGTACAATAGTTGGAAAAATAGATACAACACCTTCGGGAAGGTTTATCTCTAATTTATTTAAAAGCTCTTTTGGGTAGAGAGCATATAGAGCAGGGAATTTTGATAAATTTATCCCTACTAGAAACCCTTCAAGCTCAGTTTTTGTTTCACCTGTAGAATAATTAGATAGTATTGACGTAAATATCAGTCTTTTAACGACTGTTTTGCTAAGATGGTAATTATATTTAAAATACGAATCGATATATTTTTCATCATATATACATTGACCAAACATGACAAGAAATTCATATTCATCATAAAATTGAGATTTTGAACTAAGAGTACAAAATTTAGTAATTTTATTTTTGTTAACCTCAATACCACAATTGATTAGAGATATTAGATACATAAAGTCGCAAATACAAATATTACTATACTTATCTCTTCTTTTGTTCTCTCTATTCTTTAATTTCAGTCCCGACTCAAATACTTCAATAGCTGTTTCAAATCTGCCTTGAAGTGTATACATTATGGTTAGGGCAACAAAGTTTGTGCTATTTACGGTTTTACACTCAGATATTAGAGAAAAATTACCTGAAAGAATATCTCTGTATATTGCTAAGAAATAGGTGTTTTTACTCTCTGATAAATTATTTAATATCTCCAAACTCTCATAATCTAAATCATCGCTAACAGAAATATACATAGAATTGATAAGTTCTGTTTTACAATCTTCTGGAAGTAATTCGATAAGTGGTTTTAACTCTGGTTGTTTAATCCAATAACTTGATAAGTGTGTTAGGTAGTTAAATTTTTTATAATCTATTCTACAAAAGTTACTAGCGTCGTTATGTAATTTCTCTGTTGTGTTAAATTTTAAAAAGTTGAGTATAACGGCACGATTAATACGAGTAATATTTTCGCTAAAATCCATACTGCTAAACGACTCTTTAAAATATTTCTCATATTTTGCATATACTTCGACATCATCATCTTTAGCCAGCATTTTAAGCAAGATAGTGTGTGCTTGGGCATTAATGCAGATAAACAGATAGTTAGTTGAGTAGTTGTTGTAGTAATTTTCTACTCTTATTACAATTCTTTTACTTACTAATTTATTTATTACGTTTTCAGTCTCTTGTGCACTTTTGCCAATGCTCTTTGAAAAAGATTTTATAGAGCCAAGAATTGGTGGTTTTAAGCAGTATGCAATAAATTTTAAAACAGATAATGTATGGCTATCAGTCGATGAAATAAATAATTCCATATCAGTAGTTTTCATAATATGTGTAAGTAAAAAAGTGTTAAATATTTGTTGGACTGTATCCGTTTTTTTGCCTAAGTAATTTATTTATAATTTATAATTTATAGTTCATGCGAATAAAGGTTTGAAATTTTCGAGCTATTTTGAGCTATTTTTACAATCTGAGTTATAAAAAAATAACTTTTGTTAATGCTTTTTTAAAAAAAGCACGCCCTTTGGGCTGGTAAAAATCGTTCGTTTCCACTCACGGCTTCGCTCCGCTCGCAAAAGCGGAAGAAGGTTTTTCAAACCTTTATTGGCATAATTTATAATTAATTACAGTGTTCGATTACAGACGTTGAGACCCAACGTCTCTACAGTTCTAGCTGTCTAATGCCGGAGGGCAGGGTCTAAGCCCCATTTGATAACTGTCTACTTAACCTTAACCTCTAATTCCTAACCTCTAAAATCTTCCACCAAGCCTCAGCTTGACCAACAAGCATCTCATATCCATTTTTGACCGTAGCCCCACGTTTTCTTCCCTCATACATAAATCGAGTCTCACTAGGGTTGAAAATAAGGTCAAAAAGGAAGTGATTTTTACCTATTACATTGTAGTTTATAGATGGAATACCCTCTAGTTTTGGCGACATACCAAGTGGGGTAGTGTTGATAATTATTTTTGACGACTCCAAAATTTCATCGGTCAGTTCCTTATAGCTTAGTACCCCTTCAGATGCTCTTCTCGATATCAGTTTGTACTCTATTCCCAGCTGCTCGAGAGCGACAACCACAGCTCGGCTAGCTCCGCCAGTTCCAAGCACTAAAGCTTTAAATATAGTTGTCTCTTTTGTGTTTAGCATATCTTCGAGGGATAGACGAAATCCAATGCAATCGGTGTTATACCCCTTTAATTCACCATTAGGGAGTATCTCCACGCAGTTTACAGCTCCTATTTTTGCGGCACTTTCGTCTATATGGCTTAGGTATGGAATTATAGCCAATTTATGAGGAATAGTAACGTTAAATCCTCTCAATGTAGGATTATTTTTAATCACTTCTACAACTGAATCTATATTTTCTATCGGAAAATTCTCATATTTCCACTCTTTTAACCCTAAATCTTTGAATTTAGCGTTAAAATAACGTGCTGAAAATGAGTGTCCAAGAGGAAATCCTATCAACCCGAGCTTATTTCTTTTGCACGTCTCTAAAATAGGATTGCTATTTTCTGTTATATTCGACATAATAATTTATTTGGGTTTTAAAAGATATATTTTATAAGAACAAAACCACCAATAAGTAGCACTGTAAATAGGAGTGCTAAGATATTGAAATATTTATCAATAAACACCTTTATAGGTGCACCAAACTTCCAAATCATAGCTCCAATAATAAAGAAACGTGCTCCACGACTCACTAAAGATGCAATTATAAAGATAAAAAAATTAATATCAAACACACCTGATGTAATCGTAATCACCTTAAATGGTACAGGTGTGAATCCAGCGGTAAATACCACCCAGAAATTGTACTCAGCATACCATGCGCTGATTTTTTCATACACTTCGATTGTAAATCCTGGGATATTATTGAAAAAAAAGTGAGCAAATGGGGTAAATTCACCATCAGAAATCCAAGCATACTGACCAATTGCATATCCAGCAATTGCTCCAAGTACCGACCCAACGGTTGCAATAGCAGCGTAGCGGAATGACGATTTTGTAACTCCTAAACATAGTGCAATAAGCAGTACATCAGGTGGAATAATAAAAAAGCTAGATTCTATAAATGCTAAAATAAAAAGTGCGTACACTCCCCAACGAGTATCTGCCCAATGCAATACCCAATCATAAGTTTTTCTGATAAAGTTCACTGTATAATAATTTATGCTATAAAATTGTATAATTATTTGAATTAATTTGAATAATATATGCAACTCTAAAGATGGTGTAAAGGGGAGTTCTAAAATCTCTCAAAATACAGGATTTAGAACTCCCCTAAAATTTGATTTAGAAGTTCTTTTAAATGCTTGAGGAGCTTTAAAAACCACACTCTATATGTTATTGAAGAATAATAACAATATATAAGTTTTGAAATGTAGTCTTTAAAACTCCCCCTTAGAAGCCTTTGTCGTGATTTTTTATGATGGTTTTGATTCCATTTTAACACTCTTTTGACCTCTCTAATTCAATGTTTTGTGAAAGTAAAGGTATAATTATTAGTATTCTTCCTCGTTAAAGAAAAAATCGTCTTTACTAGGATAGTCTGGCCAAATATCTTCGATACTTTCATAAATTTCACCCTCGTCCTCTATCTCTTGAAGATTTTCAATTACCTCTAATGGTGCACCTGAACGAACAGCATAATCAATTAGCTCCTCTTTTGTTGCAGGCCATGGTGCATCTTCCATTTTTGATGCAAGTTCTAAAGTCCAATACATACTCTATCTATTTTTATTTAATAATTTAATCATTTATTGAAAAATATCTTTTATATTTTTCCTCTTTAAGTTTGCAAATATAAAACTTCTTATTGCAAAAAGCAATTTTTATCTATAAAAATTGTGTTAAAATTTTTATTTGCTCTATTTTTCTTTTCCTTTCCAAAGAATCTCCTCTACTTCTAATTTCACGCTAAAGAAGCGAGATAGAGAGTAAAGATAATCGGAAAGTCGGTTTAGATATTGAATGCCCTCAGAAGAGATTTCAAACTCTGCACTGCAACTTAGTGCCCTTCGCTCCGCTCTGCGGCATACTGTACGACATATATGAGCCTTTGAGACCAAAACGTGACCTACAGGTAGTGTAAATTTGAATACTTTGGGTAAATATTCCGTAACTGTATCGATTCCTCTCTCTAGGCGTGTAATATCTTCAATAGTTATTGGTGGTAATTTGTCGTACATCGATTTTTCGGCTGCAAAAAGAGCCTCAATATCCATTAATCTATTGATTATATAGAGAATATCTTCACGAATGGGTTGGTAAAGCTCTAAAAGCATATCTTCATAATATTCCATTGTGTCGTAAAGCTCTGCTATATATGCAGAAAGCTCATCTACAGTACCATAAGCCTCAATTCTTAGGTCATTTTTTGCAACTCTTTCACCTCCGATAAGTGAGGTGGTACCTTTGTCGCCAGTACGTGTGTATATTGCCATATATTTAGTAAAATAATAAGTGAAAACTACAAATTTAGATTTTAGAAGTTTTCATAGGTTATTTGAATATTTACTTTTCTGCAAAAATAGTGCAATTTCAATTAAAGAAAACGGCACAAAAGTAAATACCAAAAAACTTTTAATTTTTTAGAAGCTCACTATAGTTCGTTTTAGAATCTCATTTTAAAATTTTGTCTGTTTAAGAATCTATCTATAAAAAGATAGCCATTGTGGTATAAATCTACAGCGACACCACCTGTAATAACCGATAGTAAATTCCATTTCTGGTGTCGTCGCTTATCTTTGTAGATAGCTCTTACAACCACGCAAATAGTGCGTCGCTTAGAGCGATTTTGTTTAGCTATAGCTGAAATTTCGTTAGGATTTAGCTCACCAGATACAATAACCATATCTTCACCATTATAGTTTTGAGTATCAAATGTATAGGTTTCATATCCTAAATGTGTAAAAAGCCTACAAACACGCATTGCTTGGTCATAAGAGAAGGTATTTTCCCTTAACTTATTAAAAAATGATTCATCAATAGGTAGGTTTTCATTTTTCATAAACCCCTCTCTAATTACGTTATACAAAAAAGGAGAGTGGACGCTACGTCCTCTCCAATATTTGACACGCATAAAATATTTTAATTTGTTGTAACCACTAAAAACTTTGTTGTACATTCAGTTTGTTGATATAATATATTTGTATAGAAATAGTTCGAATTGAAGTAGAAAAACTTCCTCACCTCAATATTAATGCAAATATAACACTTATTTCTTAAATATCATTATATATTTAAAATTTTTTAGATAAAAAACTTATAAAATGTAATAATTAAAAGTAAAAAAGGCTAAATTGTATCAATATTTAATAAAAACAGAGAGAGTAACTATAAATTTTTAGATATAGTTACTCTCTCTGTTATTATTTGATAAATATGCTTTATAACTCCTCCCTATTTCTTACTATCTTCGTTTTTGATAGAAGAGCTTGAATTACTACTTGGCATAGCAATGTTTTCTCTCATTTGGGTGTCGGCTTGAATATTTTTTAATTTGTAGTAGTCCATTATTCCTAAATTTCCACTTCTAAAAGATTCTGCTATTGCTAGAGGAATTTCTGCCTCAGCCTCAATTACTTTTGCACGAGCTTCGCCCGCTTTTGCTTTCATCTCTTGCTCTAATGCAACTGCCATTGCACGCTTTTCTTCCGCCTTAGCTTGTGCAATGTTTTTGTCTGCATTTGCTTGGTCCATTTGTAGAAATGCACCGATATTTTTACCAACATCAATATCTGCAATATCAATAGATAGGATTTCGAAAGCTGTTCCAGCATCTAGACCTTTGCTCAGTACCACTTTAGAGATAAAATCTGGATTTTCTAACACCGATTTGTGGCTATCCGACGAACCAATAGAAGATACAATACCCTCACCTACACGAGCTAAGATAGTCTCTTCACCTGCACCACCAACTAGTTGTTTGATGTTGGCACGAACTGTTACCCTTGCTTTGGCAATAAGTTGGATACCATCTCTTGCAACTGCCGATACAGGAGGAGTATTTATAACCTTTGGATTTACCGACATCTGTACCGCTTCAAATACATTACGACCTGCAAGGTCGATTGCAGTAGCCATTTTAAAATCTAAATTGATGTTTGCTTTTTGGGCTGAAACCAGAGCGTGCACCACATTGCTAACATTTCCCCCAGCTAAAAAGTGCGCCTCTAGTTCGTTGGCTGTAAGTTCCAGTCCAGCCTTTGTACCCTCTATCATAGACGAAACTATAACAGTAGGCGGAACCTTTCTCCAACGCATTAAAACAAGCTGTAAAAGGCTCATATTTACACCTGAAACAGCAGCTGAAAACCACAAACCAATAGGAATGAAGTATAAAAATACTGATAAAAATATTATTGAGAGTACAACGATAACTCCAATAAAACCAAACTCTTCCATAATTATAATTTTTAGATTAATTTTGTAAACTTATAAAATTAAGACCTATTAATTTATCTTTTCAACAATAACAACGCTATTTTCAAAAGAAATAACCTTAACTTCGCTATTTTCGTCAATAAATCCTGAAAAACTTCTAGCCTCAACAATTTCCTCGCCAATTAACACATTACCCATCGGTGCTAAGCGAGTAAGTGATTTACCAGTTTGTCCTACCTTGAATCTATTCTCGGCTTTATCAATAGCTACAGAGTCGATTTTACTATCAAGCGACATTTTTTTTAATGATTTTGAACGCATTGAAAAAAACAGAGCTAGTCCAGATAGCAAAGCTGATAATAATAGCGTGATAAGCGCAACAAAACTTCCCGACGAGCTGTAGGCCACAACTATAGCTCCAATAAAACATCCAGCTGCACCAATAGCAGCAATGGTAATGCCAGGAAGAAGTAGAATTTCGGCTACTACCAATATCGTACCGAGTAAAAGTAGTAGAATTAATGTAATAATTGTTGTAATTTCCATAGTCTTGATTTTTTTGGATATACGATAATTTCTAATTTTTCAAAATCCAGAATTTAGAACTTCTCATATATTACTGCTCACTATCTTCGTCGCTAAGAGTCGAAAGAAAAACAGGTGCAACTTCTGCGCCACTGCCGATTTTTTCTACAATATCGTCAGCATCAGATTTAACGTTAAAATTACCAACAGTAAAGATTGTATCGCCATCTTCATTCTGCTCACTAACAATTTCCATCAAAGGAAGCTCTTTTTCTATCAAACTTCTAACAGATGTTGTAAAGTTAGTAATAATTATCTTATATCCATCAATGTTTAATAAATTATTTTCACTTTTGCCATCTTTCCACGATGCAACAGTGGTTTTCATTCCAAGTCGATTTAGTGAACGAGAGGCTGTTTGTGCCTCAGAAAGAGTCTTATAAGAGGCTGCAAAGTAGTAATATTTACCATTTTCAGCTACAAGATACTCCATTGGTGACACTCTATAGAAAGATACATACGAAGTGGGTTTTTTGGAATATACACCTATTTGAATCTTATGCAGCTCACCATTTGTTGGGACGGTAAGAAGTTTTGGTGGATTTTCATCGCTATGAGCTTTAGACAAAACTCTTTCGAAAGGGGTGAAAATCACCATATCTTGGCTAGGGAGTTGAATTTTATCAATATCATACCTGTTTTTACTATCGCTTTTCAGCTCTTTTTCAAGCAATTCTGTTGCCAAAGATAGTTGAAGAAAATTTGAAAGCGATTTTTCATACTCTAGTAGTAGGTTTTGCTCTCGTTGCGATTTGCTGATATTAGGGGCTAAAAATTTGTGGTTAAACTCGCCAACTTCGCTTCTTACATCTCTCCCCAAATTGTTAAGATAATTTAAAATATCAGAGTTAGCCATGAATTTATCGAGCAGTCGGCTATAAATATAACTTTTTGTGCTGAATATCTCATTCCATAGCTTTGTAGCAGCAATATCTTCGCTGTTTATCTGCTCTAAAACATCTTGGTAGCTTATTTTTAACGAATCGCCAACAATTTTATCGCTGCCAGTAGAGTAGTTTGCGTAGATAGTGTCGAGTTGAATTTTGTACTCTTTGATACGTTTAATAGCAGCTGCAATAATTTTTTCCGACTCTTCCACTCTTCCTAGTAGTCCAACTTCACTTTTTGTAAGCTCATTTTTAACTTTAGAGTATTCAAATACACTTTTGACATCCAGATTATTTTCGTCCTGAGCCTCTACGGTAGAGTTATTACCCATATTTGCTATAATATATTCCTGTTCTATAGCGGTTATTTTGGTTGTAACTACTCCCAATTCACCACGTATCTGAAACAGTTTGCTCTCTAGGTTTAAAACTTCGTCTGTTACGCTTTTTTTCTCCTCCTCAGCCACTAAACCCTCAATTATTAGCTTCTTTTTCTCATCTATAATCGACGAAAGAGAGTCTAATTTCGCTGTTAAATCTATCTGCTGACTATAAAGTTTCACATACTCACTATTATCTCTCAGCCCCTCGACCTTAATCTTTGTCTGTGCATCAGTTTGTGAGATAAATATAAGTATAAAAGATATAAATAATGTAAAAAATTTGGTATTCATACGATTTTATTAAAATTATAACATCGCAAAGATAAACAAAAAATTATTTATACCCCCTACTTTTTAAATATTTAATGCCAATAAGGGTTTAGGGAACTTCTAAAATCTGACTTTCTGAGCTTTTCCGTTTTAAGGCTTCATCTTTGAATTTTGCAAATAAAAGAGATAGGATCCACTACAGCCCATATTTGCAAAAATCCAAAACTAAAGCCTTAAAACAAAAAATCTCTCGAAATCCAGAATTTAGAATTCAAAAATTATTTACGATAAATTTCGATTACAGAGATTGACCAATTATCGCTAAAGTCGAATTTTAGAATATTATCACGTCCAACTTTAACATTAAAACGCTCCATAAAGAACTCATCGCTCTCAATTACACGCTTTCGAATCAGCTCTTCGCCATTGGCGTGAACTGTCATCTTATATTCAGCCCCTTTGTTGCCATTTAAGAAATTTGTAACCTCTCCAGCGTGAAGGATAACTTCATAGTCACCCTCCAACATCTGCACATAGAATGAAGCTGGGTATTTGCTGGTAATTAAGTCTCGTCTAAAATGCGGCACCACACGGGTGTTTTCGTTATGTTTGTAATAAACATCTTTAGCATTTTTAGCATCCCATCCAAACAAAGTTGTATTTTTATCAAATACATCATATTGGCAGACAGGCGTAAAGCCCCAAACTGCTGGATTTCCCTGTTTTGAGAACATAAATTTAGCATAAAGCAACGGTTCAAGTGTAGGATATGGAGTTACCTCTACATCTTTATCTGTTAAATTAGCAGTGTAGTTTGTATTGTTAGGAGCGAACTCTTTTACAATATTATTATAACTCTCTAAAGCTCCTACTACCGATCTTCTTTGAGCTGTAATGCTTTGAGGCGTTGTTGCGATTACAACTCTATCGAATGTAATATCTCTATCGAGCTGATACACCTTAAATATATGGTAGCCTGGACGGTCGACTTTAATTTTAAATGGCATTTTTTCCATCTGTGCGATAACATTTCTATGCCAATTTCTAAGCTCTTGGCTACCGTCCGACATTGTAGTAACTAGAGTTTGAGATTTGCGACGAATACCCTCTAATACAAATGGTTCGGAGTCGTTTAATCCGACAGCTATTTCGCAACTTTTACCTTTACCCTCATTTAGAGTAGGTAGGCGATACAGTATACCATCAAATTCTCCTTTAGATGTAAAATAGATTTGATACTCTAAAACAGCACCTTTTTGAGCACTTGGGGCTTTTTTTTTACCCATAGCCCTCATAGAGGAGCCTATATAGCCAAGATTTTCCACTTCAACCCATTTAGAACCATTTACGCCTGCTTTTTGTTGAGTGTAATGTTCAGCTTCAATAGCTACAAATCTAGCTCCTTCAACATAGCTTTTAGGTTTGATTTTCTCAGTGATATTGTTAGCTATTACATCATAGCTTTTAACCACACCATCACTACCTACCACCTCTATAACTCCTCGATTTTCACCTGATTGTGCTTTACTCCAATCAATACTAACCCACACACGCTCCTCAGCCTTAACGGTGCCACTCGATTTTGAAAATTTAATCCAGTCGCAACTACTTTTTAAATTCCACTTTTGAGCATTCAATCCTCTGCTAAACATATCGATAAAGCGGTTGTTATCTTCAAGTGAAGAGAATAGAAGCGATATCTTTTCATCCCCAACAAGCTGACCCTCACTTACAGAGCCTAGCTTCTCTGTAGCCTGTTCAACGAAACGCTGCTGATATACAAAATTTTTGGGAATACCTGCAATATCAAGCACACGCTCATAGATATTAAAATCGCCATAAGGATCCACGATGCCATTCCATTTTCCATTAGAGAGCTTATGGTTATAGTAATTTAAGTCGTTATCTATCTCCTCTGTAGCTTGTAGAGATAGATTTCTGTAGCCATTTACACTTGCAAAACGACCCTGTTGTGCATATATTTTGTTTTTATGGAAGTAGTAGCTTTTCTCTGTCATAAGACGTGTCGATCTGATAGGGTAGTAGGCTAAGTGGTAGAAAGCTTTGCGATTTCGCTCGTCAAGAGTGTCGTACATAGTTTTAGCTTTCGCCTCCATCTGCTTATACTCCTCTATAGCTCGCTGAGCCTCGTCGCCAAAATCGACTGTTGTGAAGTAGCTGTATATATCTTTTACTCCATATACGGAAGGATATTCATAATCAACGCTCCAGAAAGAGGTCATAAACTCAGGTTTGTGACGATTTGCTACAATGCAAAATTCGGTGTAAAAATCGGCAAACTCCTCAGCTTTATATCTATTCATAGCAAAAAGTTCCTCTGCCATATCTGCTACATAATCATCGGGAGTCATAGCAAAATATTTGTCGCTATTATAAGCCAAATTCATAAAGTAACGAATACCCATCTCAGCAGGTTTAATGTCACCAACATTTACTATCCAAAAAGAGTTTGCTTTAATCTCATGTAGCTTATTTAGCTCTTGGTGCATCAGTTTATATGGCATAGTTGTAATCCAGTCGTATGGAGAAGGAAAGCCTTGATATGCAAGATGATAATATATGCCACTACCGCCTTTTCTGCTTAGCTCACGCTCCCCAGGAAGCTGACGTAAATAACCATAGTTATCCTCTGTAGGAATAACAATAATATCGTCGGGTAAATCCAAGCCTTTACACTTTTCATTTCCATTTTTACTCTCACCATTATATAGTTCAGCAGTCTCTTCGTATGGTGCAAAAATCTGAGGTACAGCATCTTCTGCACCAAATACCTCTTTTATCATATTCCGTTGAAGAGTTATTACCCCTTGCAACAGCTTAACTTTATTCTCAAGTGTAGGATTTTCTAATTTTCTCGATAAGAAAGGTGTGTCGTGTATACCCCTAATACCCATTGTAAAAATCATATTAAAATCTTTACACTCTTTAAGACGCTCCCTCCAATAGGTTTCAATCGCTTTAGGGTTAACAGTGAAGTCGAACTCAAAATGTTTGTCATCTTCTGCAAAAAGTTCTTTGTGGCTTTCAGCCCATCTATACCACTCATCGTAGTTGTTGCGCCCCATCTGCTCGCAATGAGAAGCACCTATAAAGATGCCATAATCTGTAGCATTTTTGGGGTTTATAGCAACTCTATTTTCATCTTTAAACTCAAAAAAGAAATTACCTGCTTCCATCATAGATGGTCAAATAGTGTTAGCTTTTAGACGAAGCATTAATTCGAAAACTTTCTTGTATGTTTCAGGGCTTATTGCCCCTTTGCTCTTATCTTTCGAAGTTAATCTACTCCAATTAATCATAGCCTCTTCATCGTTGATAAATATGCCTCTATATTTTACAGAGGGTTGGTGTGGAGTGGCTATACAATCGGTAATAATCACTTTCGACTTTTTTTCAGGAGTTAAATCACACCACCAGTAGAGCGGAGAAACGCCAATCTTTTCCGAAATATCGTATGTGCCATAAATAGCACCAAGTGCATCACTACCAACGACTAACAGTGCGTTTTCTACAGCACCAAATGGCTCTTTTACCTCTTGCATCGAGTACGACTGATAAAGCGAGTTTAGGTATGAGTTGTCGACCAAATTGTTGTTTTTAGAAGTGGATAGGATAATAACATTTCCCTCCAGTTTTTCTTTTTCCTCTACAACCTCTGGTTTTACTCCTGTTACCATCTCAATGTCGTTTTGAAGATGTGTTGCTGCTATTTTTAGCGAGGTAGGTTCGTTGTTATCAACGAAAATTTGAGCAGCCTTTGTGCCATCAAATAAGGTAAATCCCTTCTGAGCAAAAGCAACGAAAACGTTTGTGCATACCAACACAAACAAAAGCATCGATTTTAGTTTCATACTTTTAATAATTGATTAAACTATTGAAATTGAAGGGGGGATGTTTTTAAGTTTTTCAAAAACTTTCGTAAAATTAGTAATTTTATTTAAGAAATCAAATGTTTTTGTGTTGTTTACTGCGATTTTTTAGAAATTCGCTTAATATATGAAGATGGAAATTGCAGTACTATAAGCGATGTAGATATTATAATTATGCCTATTACACTATTCCAGTTAGGATTTTCGCCCTCGATAAACATCCAGCTCATGCCGACCCCTACAACAGGTATGATAAATTTCCAAATGTTTAATTCTGATACTTTTACACCAGGTTTTGAGAGTAGATAATACCAAATAGAGAATCCAGCAGCAGGGATAATTGCAAGCCATATTAGGGCAAGGAAAAAGCGAAGAGGAAGCTCTGAAATTGGGGTAAAAGGGGTCTCAAAAAATTGAGAGGCAACGAATAACATCAATCCTCCCGAAAAATTTGCTCCCATTGTGAGCATTACAGGCGAAAGGTTGCTATCTCGTTTAACAACCATAATATTTGTGTATGAACCGACCAGATTGCTCACAATTAGTAGGGTTACACCCCTATAAAACAGCGGATTAGTGGTAGTAAGTTCTCTATTGCTCAGACTTATAAAGACAACTCCTGCAATGCCTAAAACAATTGCAATTGTCTTTCTAATGGTAAATTTGTCGTTTTTAAGGGCAAAGTGAGCCATTAAGGCGATAAAAAGAGGTCCTGCACCAATAATAATTGCAGAAATTTCGCCAGGAACAATGTTTAATCCCATAAAAAATAGACCATACTGTAAAAAAGTTTGCACAAATCCAAAAAGCACCATAAATCGCCAATGTTTTTTTATGTCCGAAAGCGGGAGTTTCATTGATAGTACAACAGGAAATAGCATTAAGCCAGCTAGGGTAAATCGTATGCCAGATAGCATTGCAGGGGGTAGATATTCAAACCCAATTTTTGCCACTACAATTGCTGTACCCCACAAAACTGTGGTAAATATCGCTAGGGGAATTATACTGTGCGATTTTTTTTCGTTTGTCATTTATTATAGATTAAATTTTAGAGATCCACTAAATATGTAGGCGGATTCGCAAAACATTTTTTGCGGATTTGCCTCACAATTTTGAAAAAAAATTGTGCGCTCAGTGGTCTCGAAGAGCCACTGAAGGCGTGTTTTTGTTCACTTTTTCTTAAAAAGTGTTAAATATAGTTTTTTTATTACCTCCATTTTTGCACTTTTGTGCAAAAATGGAGGTAGTTCGGAGGTTTTTAGGTATGTAACTAATTGTAAACTAACTTAAGTAGTGTAAAACAATTATTGCCATATTCTTAATAGCACTCTTGGAGCGATATTTTTCACTATTAAATCTCAATATAGAACCACTATATTTTCGATTCAATAGCAAAAAATCT
>JAWXTR010000063.1:0-18009 GCA_044433365.1 Rikenellaceae bacterium | reverse complement strand
GATATTTTTCACTATTAAATCTCAATATAGAACCACTATATTTTCGATTCAATAGCAAAAAATCTCATCTCCAATAGCACTATTAAAAATACACCAATAATTATTTTACCCTACTTAAATTATAAATATCTGGATTATGAAAAAAATAAAAATAGCCTTATTATTACTTTGTTTTAGTATGTTTTCAACTACCTTGTCTTTAGCGCAAGATAATATAGAAAATAGTGTACCTAGTTGGAGAGGAGAATTTAAAGAAATACTCCCAAAATTGGGTCATAGAAATTGGATTTTAATAGTAGATTCAGCTTATCCGCTTCAGTCTAGTGAGGCTATCGAAACTTTGGTTTCTAATGAAAACATTGAAGATGTATTGAAATATGTTTTAAAAAATATAGATAAATCAGACCATATTAAGCCAATTGTTTATCAAGACAAAGAGTTTTCATTTATGTGTAATGAGTGGAGTGATGATTGTGAAGAGCTTAGAGTTGATATAAATAAAATATTAGCAGGGTATAATCCAAATGTAATTTTACATGATGAGATTTTTGAAAAACTTGATGCTGCATCAAAGCTCTTTAATGTATTGGTAATCAAAACAGAGTGTACAGTTCCCTACTCCTCAGTTTTTGTAGAGCTTGATTGTGGATATTGGGATAGTAGCTCAGAGAGTTCTTTGCGAAACTCAATGAAATAGTGCTTTTTTGACTTTTCGCAATGGGTGAATATGCAAATTCAATTTGTATATTCGCCCATTTTGCGTATCTTTGTGTAAATAATTTAATAATTAATATGAGCGTAGAGATAGAAAATAGATATAAGAAGGCGATTGAGTCAAAGAGTCAAGAATATAATAAAATTAAAAAAGTAGGAAATATATACTTACTTTTAAAACTGCTATTTTTTTCTCTTTTAATGGTGTTGCTTTACTATTTTTTTGTAAAAGTTGTATCTATTATTTTCCCAATTGCTGCGTTGCTTGCCTATATCTTGACTATGGTGCTAGATTCAAAACGTGACCATAAAGAATTGGAAATTAAATGTTTATTAGGTTGTTTAGAAACCGAATTTAATAGCTTAAATGGTGATTTTACTGGTTTGGATAGTGGAAAACGTTATGTAGATGGTACTCACGACTACTCTTTTGATTTAGATGTTTTTGGTGAAAATTCGCTCTTTTTAGAGATGAATCGCACTGTTACAGAGCAAGGTGCTGATGAATTGGCTAGAATGCTTGAAAATCCTATTTTAGATTGTAGTTTAATTGTAAAAAGACAACAATCTATAGAGGAATTTTCGCAAAATATAGATTGGACTCATCGTTTTAGAGTTTTGGGCAAAATATATCCTGTAAAAAGGTTTGATAATGAGCTTGTTTCAAAATGGAGAGAGTCGGATTATTCAAAATTCACGAAGTTCAAACCATTGCTTTATATTTTAAATGCCACTACCCTACTTTCTCTTATTGCGCTGATTTTTGGGCTGTTGCCTTTTGCGGTTTTTTCTCTATTTTCTACTATTCAGTTAATAATTTGGTTGCTTCAAGCAAAATATATCACTAAGGTGCATGGCGATATTAATAAATTTATAAAGTGTGTCTCAAATAATTTCTACCTAATTGACCATTTTTTATCGCAAGAATTTAATTCTGAGGAGCTTGTGTCTATAAAAAATCAGCTATCTTCTCCTAAAAATGCGCAATTAGGCTTTAAAGAGCTTCGAAATATTCAAGAAAATTTAGATCGTCGTTCAAATGCCATAATGCTTTTCATTTTAAATGCACTTTATCTAAATGATAGCCATTTAATGTTAAAAATTGCTGCCTGGAAGGAGTGTTATATTGATAGTGTTGAAAGTTGCTTATACTCTGTTAGTAAGATAGATGCGCTTATTAGCATGGCAAATTATCGCTATAATCATCCAGATTTTTGTGAGCCAAAATTATCGGAAAATAGGTTGATTTTAGCAAAAGAGATGGTGCATCCACTAATAAAAGGCGATAATGTGGTTGGAAATGATATTGAGATTAAAAAAGATAATAATATATTTATAGTTACAGGGGCAAATATGTCGGGAAAAAGTACATTTTTGCGTTGTGTAGGTTTGAACTATCTTCTGGCTATGACAGGAAATGTTGTGAGAGCCGAGAACTTTGAATTTCTTCCAATCTCTCTATTCACCTCCATGCGCACAAATGATAATCTTAGTAGTGGCACCTCTTATTTCCTTTCTGAATTGCTTAGATTAAAGCAGTTACACGAAAAAGCTGCTAAAAATGGAGAACTGTTTGTAATTTTGGATGAGATGTTAAAAGGTACTAACTCTGCTGATAAATTGAGTGGTTCACGACAGTTTTTGATTAAATTACTAACCTTAAAAGTATCGGGTTTGGTTGCTACGCACGATTTAAAACTAGGCGAATTAAAAGATTTATATCCTCAAAATTTTGAAAATATCTGTTTTGAAATTGAACATTCTGGCGACGAATTAGTATACACCTATAAGCTACAAAAAGGGGTTAGTAAAAATATGAATGCTACTTTTTTATTGCAAAAAATGGAGTTAATTTAAAGTTATTTTACAATATTTATCTAAATATGTAATTAAAATCGTTTTTTTTGATTATATTTGTATGCTAAGTAGGGTAAAATAATTATTGGTGTATTTTTAATAGTGCTATTGGAGATGAGATTTTTTGCTATTGAATCGAAAATATAGTGGTTCTATATTGAGATTTAATAGTGAAAAATATCGCTCCAAGAGTGCTATTAAGAATATGGCAATAATTGTTTTACACTACTTATATCATATACTACTAACAACAAGACTATCAAAAACCCCTAATATTTTACGTTTATGAAAAAATTATTACTTCCAATTTGTACTACCCTACTGCTTTCGTTTTCGATTGTAAGTTGCTCAGGTAGTGGAGGTCAGTCAGTGCCTCAAACCATCACAATTACCCAATCAGTTGCCGATGATGCAACCTATGAGCTTTACACTCACCTTGTGGATAATAAAGATGCTAATCTGACAATTGAGTTTGAAAAAGGTACTTACCACTTCTATCCTGAGCAGGCTCTTGAAAAATATTGTTATATGTCTAATCATAGCGACTGGATTTCAAGAATTGCCTTTCCTATTTTCGACAAAAAAGGTATTACTATCGATGGAAATGGTTCGAAATTTATTTTCCATGGACGTATGATTCCGTTTATGATTGAAAATAGTGAGGATGTAGTAATTCGTGAAATTACAGTAGACTACGCTGAGAGTTTTCATAGTGAATTGACTGTAGTAGAGAATAATACAGCAAAAAAATATGTAGATTTTTCAATTCCTGAAAAATATCCTTATGAAATTCGTAATGGAGTGTTGATGTTTACAAAAGAGTATTTTGAGCACTCTATGGACTACGGTTTTGTGTTCGACAGCAATCGTAAACCAGCTTATGGTATTCAACAGATGGTTTGGGTTCCTAAAACTGATGCACATATTGGCTATAGAAAGGTAGAAGCGGCAGCCGATTTTAACCATCTAAGCGATGATTTCAATAGATATAGAGGGAAAGAGGTTTCAGGTTTTGTAACAGAGCTTAAACCAGGTCTTATTCGTCTCGATAACTTTAAAAGCGATCTTCGTGAGGGTTGTATTATTGGAACCAAAGGTAATAATGGCGTAAATCGTTTTGCTCCCGGTATTAGAGGTGAAAATAGTAAAAATGTAACTGTTCAAGATTTTACGCTTCATCATGCAGCAGGTATGGGATATCTTTTCGAGCAATGTGAGAATATCCTGCTAGAAAGATGTAAAGGTGTTCCATCTGAGGGACGTATCGTATCAGTTACTGCCGATGCTACTCACTTTGTGGGTTGTAGAGGCTCGCTTACAATGCGTGATTGTGTGTTTACCAATCAGTTAGACGATGGTATGAATGTTCATGGTGCTTATCAAATTGTAACTCAAATTATCGACAAACACACAATTGGTGTTCGCATGGGTCACTACCAACAGTTGGGTTATGTGATAGGTCGCATAGGTGATAAGATGGGTATTATCAATAAGAAAAATTCTTTAGCTCCTTATAAAGAACTTACAGTTAAGGAGATAACCCGAATTAATGGTCACTATCAACGTATCGAATTTAATGAAGAGCTTCCTGCTGAAATTGAGGTAGGAAATGCTGTCGACAATCTTACTGCTGTTCCAGATTTACTTGTTGAGGGTTGTGAATTTAAAACAAGCCGTGCTCATGGTATTTTGATTGGAACACCGTTAAAAAGCGTAATTCGTAACAACTATTTTTCGACTCAAATGGGTGCAATTATGGTTCATGCTGGTTATGATGAATATTGGTGTGAGTCGGGTGACGGAAGCAATATCTTAATTGAGAACAACACCTTTGAAGATTGTGCCGTAGCTCAAAAACTAGAGGGAATAATCGTATTCCACACCTCAGAAGATACTCAAAGAGCAGCTTTCGAAAACGTTCAAATCCTAAATAACACTTTCAAACAATATGATAACTTTGTTTTAGGTATCGGAAACGTTGATAATCTGCTATTTAAAGGAAATACAATTACAAATAGTGGTACTTATCCTCAACAACACCCTTCTGAGCCTTTTGCAACAGTAACACGTTCATCGAATATCAAATTTGAAAACAACACCTACAAAGGAAAAGCTACAAAAATGATTGAAAACATCGACCAAAAAGTTGCAGTTGAGTTTAATTAGTTTTATTAGTGAAATAATAGCTAGAAAATCACTGTAATACAGAATATTAAAAAATACCTTAATTGAATTTCAATTGAGGTATTTTTTTAGGCAAATTCACAAAAAAATTGTGAATTTGCCTTAATATTAAAATAACGAAATATTCTCAATCTCCCATTTACCGTTTTGAGCCTCTGTGGCTGGTTGTATTGTGATTGATTTTAGAAGTTGTCTAAATTCGGAGTTGTCTAACTGAATTTCGTAATTTTTATAATCTTTATCGTTTTGTGATATATCTAAAATATAGGTGTGCTCAGAAAGGTTGTCGGTGCGATCACGCCAATTCTGTAGTTTATCGAACGTTGTGATTTTAACTTTTGCACTTTTTGCAGAAGTTTGATTTTTTAGGCTAATTTTAAGAGTTGTAACGCCTTTCATCTCGTTCATCAACCAATTTACTGAGCTAATAGTTGCCCCTTTAGCAGCTATTTCACCTTCGATTGATTGTTTTTTCTTATTCCATTTAACAGTAGTTCCATCCTCTGGAATCCAGCCAATTGCAGCATTTTTAAACTCCCAATCACGTCTAATACCCGGATATTTACTGTCACCATCAGGAATAACTACATTGCCCTCACTATCAAAATTAAGAGGTTTTAGTGATATACCTCTATAAAATTGGCTAATATCGTCGTTTTCGAGAAGTGTATACCACTGATTATCCCACTCAAACGAACATCCATGCCCACCTTTTACATATTTTTTCTTTTTTGAATATGGACCATAAATATTTTCAGATGTTACGTAGGTATTATCCCAAAATAGGTAGATTAAATCGTTGTAGACAAACATTGCAGGCTTATCACCGTTTTTTTCATGTAGTAGTTTTGGCTCTTCTGCAAGCGAAATCATATCCTCAGCAAGTTTGGCGATATAGTATGAGCCTGCTCCAAAAATTATGTAATACTCACCATCAATTTCGATAACCTCTGGGTCGTAAGAGTGTACAGGAGTAACACCTGCTTCGATAAGTGGCTTGCCTAGAGCATCTTTAAATCCACCATCTACCCTATCTGATACCATAACACCGATATCGGTATTACGATTTGAGAAATACCAATAATATTTGTCGCCTCTTTTAATAATATCACCTGCCCAGCAGTTACCGCCTTTGCCCATATAGGTCTGCTCAGGCGTAATTTCTGATTCATATTTCCAATCATATAGATTGTCGCTCGACCATATTTGCCAACTATCAATTATCCAATCTTTGTCGTTTCTCCATGAGGTGTCGTGACCTGCAAATAGATATATTCTTCCATTTTCAATCCATACATGTGGATCGGTCAGACCATGTGCTGGAAGAAGGTTATCGATATTTATAACTTTATTATTTGTATCCTTTGGGTGTGATACAGTTTTTGAAAAGACGGTATTGTCGTCTTTATTTTGAGCATACGAGCTTGTAAAGGCTACTGAATTTGCTAATAATAAGCTTATTAATAATGCTTTTTTCATAAAATTTGGATTATGGGTTGTGATATATTTGGGTTTATTAGGCTGATTTATATTTTTTTACAAATCAGCCTAATTTTAGACTTTAAAAGTTCTCCTTAGAAATCGTAGAGTGAATACTACATATTTTGAAAACGTTGACGTACCACCTCAAAAAGCATTACAGTAGCAGCAGCACTAACATTCAAACTTTCGATTTTACCTCTTAGTGGAATTGCAACTTTTTTGTCACACATTTTCATCACCTCTTTTGATATACCCTTATCTTCTGAACCCATTACGATAGCTGTAGGAAGGGTAAAATCGGCTTCAAACAACAATTCTGATGCCTTTTCAGAGGCTGCAACAACTTGAACACCCGATGTTTGAAGAAATTTAAGACAATTACGAATACTACCTACTCTACAAACTGGAATTACAGTTAGTGCTCCAGCCGAAGTCTTGATAGCATCAGCATTTACAGGTGCACTATTTTTTAGTGATACCACAAGTGCATCGGCACCAGCACACTCTGCAGAGCGGGCAATAGCTCCAAAGTTTCTAACATCTGTTACGCTATCAAGCACAACGATAAGCGGTACTCTACCCTCATCTGTTACCTTATCGTACACCTCCATAATATCGCCATATTCGATTGGCGAAAGAAGCGCAACGACACCTTGGTGATTAACCTTAGTCATGCGTGCAATTTTCTCTTGAGGTACAAATTGAACTGTAATTTTATTCTTTTTGCAAAGCTCCTCAATCTCAACGTGTAGAGGGTTGTCGCTACCACGTTTAATCATCACTTTATCTATCTCTTTTTCTGTGTTTATTGCCTCCATTACGGCACGAATGCCAAATATTTCAAATGATTTTGCTTTCTCTTCCATATCGTATTATATTTATTTTTTAAATTATGAAGTATTAAAATTTATTTTTCTCCTCTTCGTACTCCTCTTCCTTTTCACTCCAAAGCTCTATCATCTTCTCAAGTTCATCTTTTAGAGCGTTGTAGCTCTCAAATACTTTAGAATCGGAAAGGTCGATATTATACTCTGTATGATTTGCAAGTTTAATGTCAAAATCGGCGATTTTTTCCTCCAAAATTTCGATATTTTTCTCACAACTCTCTATTTCGTTTTTAATTTTACGAAGTCGTTTATCACGCTCTTTTTTCTGCTCATAACTTAGCTTTCCTTCGCTCTGTTTTGCCTCTTTTTCTGCTGTTTGAACAGAATTTTTGGCTTGCGATTTAAGATTTATCTCATCAATCGAAGTGAGTCGTTTTTTCTCTAAAAATTCGTACACTCCGCAAAGGTGTTCTTTAACCTCGCCATGCGAAAATTCGTAAATTCGCTCAGTTAGTCCCTCCAAAAACTCCCTGTCATGCGAAATTACCACTACCGTACCGTCGTAAGAGGCTATTGCACTTTTTAAGATATCTTTCGAGCGCATATCCATGTGGTTTGTAGGCTCATCGAGAATTAAAAGATTGTATGGCTCAAGCATTAGGCGTGCCATTGCAAGTCGGCTTCTCTCACCGCCTGAAAGCACCTTAACTTTCTTGTCAACATCCTCTCCACGAAACAAAAATGCACCTAAAATATCACGTAATCGGGTGCGAATATCGCCTACAGCCACTCTATCAAGTGTGTCGAACACTGTAAAGTCGCCATCCATCAAATCATCTTGATTTTGAGCAAAATAGCCGATTTTCACGTTGTGTCCTACCTTTATTTCACCCCTAGTTGTCTCAGTTTCATGGATTACCATCTTTGCAAAGGTACTTTTACCCTCGCCATTTCGTCCTAAAAGAGCGATTTTTTCGCCTTTTGAGAGTACAAATGAGGCACCTGAAAAGATATGTTTATCGCCATACGATTTGCCAGCATCTTTCACTTCTAAAACTATCTGACCACAGTGTGGAGCAGCAGGAAATTTTATGTTCAGAGCCGATAAATCCTCATCGTCAATCTCTATAATATCAAGTTTTTCAAGCTGTTTAACTCTCGATTGAACTTGGTTAGATTTTGATGGTTTATATCTAAATCTCTCAATAAATTCCTCTGTAGATTGAATCAATTTTTGTTGATTCTCGTAGGCGGCTTTCTGTTGTTCTAGTCGCTCTTTACGTAGCTCCACATATTTTGAATATGGTGCTCTATAGTCGTGAATTTTGCCAAGAATAATCTCGATAGTGCGGTTTGTAACGGTATCCAGAAACTTTCTATCATGCGAAATCAGAAGTAGTGCTCCATTATAGTTAGATAGATACTCTTCTAACCAGTTAATACTCTCAATATCAAGGTGGTTTGTAGGTTCATCGAGCAGCATCACCGAGGGGCGACGAAGAAGTATTTTTGCAAGCTCAATGCGCATTCTCCAACCTCCTGAAAATTCTACAGAGGGGCGGTTAAAGTCAGAGCGTTCGAAACCAAGTCCTAAAAGAGCTTTTTCGGTAAGGGCAAAACGTTCGTTTGCACCGCTATATTGTAGTTGCTCAGTTGCATCGTGAATATCGTGAAGAAGTTTTTCGTACTCTTTACTTTCATAGTCGGTGCGCTCTGAAAGCTCACTATTTAGCTCTTCAACTCTCTTCTCCATCGATATTACATAGTCGAAAGCTGTTAGTGCTTCGTCCATTACAGTGCGAGTGTCGTGCAGTTTCATCTGCTGAGGAAGATAGCCTATAGTTGTATCTCCACTCTTCGAAACCTGCCCAGAGCTTGCATTTTGAACACCTGCAATAATTTTCATAATTGTAGATTTGCCAGCACCGTTTTTGCCGACAAGAGCTACTCTATCTTTATCGTTAATAAGAAACGATATATCTCGAAAAAGATCCCACCCTCCAAAGGATAATGTTATGTTGTCTACTGAAATCACTATTTACCGCAAATTTGTTTGATTGTTAACTCTGGATTTTCGCTGCTAAATACTGCATTGCCTGCAACTAGCACATCGGCACCAGCTTCAAATATAGCTTCGTAATTTTTAAAATTTACACCGCCATCTACCTGTATAAGTGCTTTTGAGCCGCTTTTTTCAATCATTGCTTTTAATCTTTTAACCTTATCTAAAGTTGCTTCGATAAAGCTTTGACCTCCGAAACCTGGATTTACCGACATTAGTAGTATCATATCAGTATCACAAATTACCTCTTCAATTGAAGATAGCGGAGTGTGAGGATTAAGTGCTACACCACATTTCATTCCGCAGTTTCTAATATGAGAAAGAGTGCGGTGAAGGTGTACCGATGCCTCTACATGTACTGTTAAAAAATCGGCACCAGCCTTTGCAAACTGCTCAATATATCTTTCTGGCTCTACAATCATTAGATGAAGGTCTAAAACTTTATCTGTAGCTTTTCTTATCTTTTCGACGATTGGGAAACCGAAAGAGATGTTTGGTACAAACACCCCATCCATAATATCTAGGTGAAACCACTCGGCTTCACTTCTATTGAGCATCTCAATATCTTTAGAAAGGTTTAAAAAATCGGCTGATAGTAGCGACGGAGATACAATTTTCATGTTTTTATAGTCTAGTTTTAATTTTGTGGTTTATAACCAATAATTTTAATTTTAGGGAGTTCTGTATTAAAAACTCCCTTTATAAGTTCATTTAGAGTTGACGAAATATAAATTCGTTTTTATCAACAGGTAGAGGATCATTCCTATCGCTCCACTCACCATTTTCCGAAAGCGAAATTTTCTCGCTTTCAATAGCCTCAGTAATGTAGAATAGTGGTTTTGGGATGTTTTCAGCTCTTTTACGTTGAGATGGTCTAACTTTTCGTGTTGTAATCTCTTTTTCAGATTTTGGTTGAACATCTGCGTTCCATTTAAAATCGGTTACAACTTGCGATGGTGCTTGGCTTACTCTTTCGATTGGATAAACATCAAATTTATAATCTTTAAACCATTTAATATCAGCTATCTCAGAGTTTTCAAAATATAGCTCCATATTTGCCGAGGTAACGCTAATCATACCTGTAATATCGCCTTGGTCGTTCATATAGTAGATACATTCTGAATTGCCATCAACATACAGTACATCTACTTCACCGCCAATGAAAAACGCCTCCATATATTTACCTCTAATTTGGTTATACTGCTGATTATAAATATCTTGTGCAAGAATTGGAAATTCAAAAAACTCCATTTTATGAATATCTCCATTTCTTGTTAGGATTTTTAGAGAATCGGCAGTGATTTGGTTTGTACCATTCCATACAATCGGCTGAATATATAGAGTAGTTGTTGAGTCGACACTATTAATCATCATAGAGTCGCACACCATTTGCATCTCTTTGCTATAGCTCTTAACATTACGAATACCGAAAATATAGTAATCGGAAGAGTCGGCAACGTGTACTTTCTCTATCTCTCTAAGTTTTTCGATTTTTTCAACTGCTTCGAGCGAGTCAATTCGTATAGAGTCTAATCTTAGTGAGTCTGCAATATGTTTTTCGTGGTCGTGGTCATGATCGTGATTATGGTCGTGAGCATGAAGTTTAGCCATACGCTCTCTAATTTTTTGCTCTCTTTCTTGTCGTTTTTGCTCTTTTTTCTCCTCTTTTTCTAATTTTTTAAGCTCTTTCTTGCTTAAAGTGCTTTTTAGGCTGTCGATAGCCGAATTAGTTGTAGAGTCTGTATTGGCTTTGTTGTTTTCAGTTAGTTCTCCGCCCTCTTTTTCATCACTATTATCCAAAATTAGAGGTTTTTTGATATCTTGCTCAGTAGCAATATTTTTTTCTGGTGAAGAAATTATTGCTTTTTTATTGACCTCTAAGCTATCTGGAGCATTTCGAAGGCTATCATTTGCCATAACTTGCGCCATATTGCTCATATTATTACCAACGCTTATTGTATCAGAAAGAGAGATTTTAGTCGAATCTATAATTGTTGGGTCGAGCACTGGAATCATTAAGAGTGTGTCAGCACGAAGGTATGTAGAGTCGGCTTTCTCTTTATTATATGTTATAACAGCAGGATTGTCGGTCATAATCATTCTTTTACTACCGCCCCAATAGCGTCCATCGTCACCTAACATAATCACCCTTTTCTCTGGATCAAAAATCTGAATATCTCGTTTCAACTCAGCACTTTGCATACGGCTGATATATTTCATACTATCTGCCCATACCTCTTGCTCTTCTGTTAAGATATACGACTCTTTGTAGAAGTCGTAAATTTCGGTTTTTGTATTATACTCCCCCTTTTTAGTTTGAAGAAATTCGCCTTCGTGGTTCCAAATATCGGTTCTTGAGAGGAATGTAACAACTTCGCTATCAAAATTATAATCTACAGAATCAGCAGAGATAAGGTAGTTGTCGTTTCGCATTTCTACACTACCTGTAAGTAGAATCGAGCGGTTGTTTGAGTCGTAAACACCGTTTTCCGACTCCATTAGATTACCCCCCTGCGTTGTTGTTCCACCACCGAAATATGTGCCGATATTGTTAAGCGTATTAAACTCCATATTTCTGGTGTAAAGAATTGCATCTTTATCGACAGTTTTGATAATTGGAGAGAAAACCTGTGCTATATTTGTCTCACCATTGTAGACAAATTTATCGCCATATATAAACGTGGAATCGGAGTTGATAATAACATTACCAACTCCTTCCATATGCTGTTCACTATATCTATATGCTGTATCACAGGTGATAAATACACCATTGTGATAGAACACTACATTTCCTATAAGCTCTACATAACGACCTTTATCTTTAATTCTTGATAAATCAGCCTTATAATCAACCATTGCCTTATTTTGCTCTCCGTTACCACCTTTTTGTGCAAAGGAAAAGCAGACAAATAATGTAAAGATTATAGCTAGAAATTTAAATCTAACCATGTTTTATTTGTTAAGGGGAGTTCTAAATTCTGGATTTTGAGAGATTTTAGATGTTCCCTTAAGGTTTTCGAAACATTTTTAGGGGAGTTCTAAATTCTGGATTTTGAAAGATTTTTTGTTTTAAAGCTTTAGATTTAGATTTTGCAAATATAGGCTGTAGTGGCTCCTACCGCCTTTATTTGCAAAATCCAAAAATGAAGCCTTAAAATGGAAAAGCTCCGAAAGTCAGATTTTAGAAGTTCCCTTTAGATAATTTTAAAATACCAATAAAGGTTTTAGTTACCTCTTTGGTAAATATCAAAATATAAAAAAATGTTAACCTTTTAATTTAATAATTTGTTTTGTTGTTTAACCACTTATGCCAAATAGATTTTATGAAAATCTATTTGGCATAAAATTTTATTTTTTCCAAAGCTCGTTGTCCAATCTAATCTCGTCGTAAGGCTTTTCGATTTTAATATACATTTTATTAATTTTTTCGTCTAGCCACTCATTGAAGATTTTATTTCTTTTCTCTGCAAGAGCCATATCTTCGATAGCGTTGTAATCCTCCTCAATATTTGCAGTGTGTGCAGGGATAATATCCATAAGTTTTACAATTACAACCGACTCCTCTAGCATATCGTCAATATATTCAAAAGCATCGGTTGTCTCACCTATCTCTAAATCTTTGATATACTCGTACATACGACCTAATTCCTCTTTAGTGAAGTGAGTGCTCTTATAACGTGCGCCGTAGTTTTCGTATACATTGTTTGTTACAAGTCCTTTATTAATACGGCTATCTTCGTCGTTTGAGAACTCTGCTACAGCCCTTTCAAAATCTAAATTGTCAATTTTAATCTCTTTTGCAACGCTATCTAAAGTTTCAAGAGCTTTGATTTTGTCTTCAGCATCAAATTTTATCTTTAGAAGAATGTGGCGAACTCTATAAAGCTGACCTCTTTGCTCCATAACCTCCAAAATATGGAAACCGTGTTCTGTTTCGACAATTTCAGAAAGCTGACCTACACGAGTAGTTTCGACAGCATCCTTAAATGCTTGCACAAAGTTACTAGCTGGCTGAGCCTCCATCTCACCACCTCTCGATGCTGAACCTATATCGTCAGAATACATACGAGCAAGAGCTGAGAAGCTAGCACCATTTAGGATGCGGCTTCTAATATCTAAAAGTTGTTCTTTTACGTCCAATTTTCTATCTTCGCTTTTTGAAGGAACTTTTGCAATTTTTGCAATTTCGTACTGCTCAGGTACAATTGGAAGGCTATCTGTATTTATTTTTTTATAAAATTTTGCAACTTCGGCAGGTGTTATAGATACACCTGATTGTACCTGATTTTGCATTGTGTTTGCCATCTCCGACTCACGAACCTTTACTCTTACCAAATCTTTAATAGCAAAAATAGGTTTGTTATAAAATTTTTCTAGCTCTTCGGTGCTTCCTCTACCCTCAATTAGCTGCGAAAGGCGCATTTCTGTCTGTTGTTCTACACTACCCTCACTAACAGTAAGAGAGTCGATAGCTGCTTGAGTCATAAGCAATTTTTGAGTAAGCAATCCCTCTAATGCTTCACCCATTGAGTTATTACTACTAAAGCCACGCTGAATATACTGCATACGAATATACTCTTCTGCCGCAATAAGGTCTGAATACATTATTGATGAGCTTCCCACCACTGCAACAACTTCGTCGATAACAAATTTTTGTCGATTACTTACCTCTTCGTTAATCTCTTGAGAGAAGAGAGGTGTTGCCACTACTACCGATACAAGAAAAGCCAGTAGGCTTTTTCCTAAAATAAAACGCTGCTTCATTTAAACTATTTTTTACTATTTTCTAATTTCTTATTTATAAAAATCTCTTTATTTTCGACCGCAGAGTTGTATATTGAATCCTCTACCTGTTTTAAAAGTGAGCTTTTTCGATTATTTATTATCATTTTTTTTATTAATCCTTTTACCATAACTGTTGGAGAGTAGTCGCCACTATTTTTGTAGGAGTCTATCACCATCACATATTTATTTTCACCATCTACAACCTCATAGCTTCTGTTTTTTTTCAGAAATTCGTCAAATTTCTTTTCGCTTAGAGGAAAATAGTATAGCATATCTGTAAAGTATACCCACTCTGTAAACTCACGATACTCAAAATCGTTTTTCTCTATTAAATCAGCTAAATCTACCTTATCGTTATCTTTATTCGAATTAAGCAGCTTAATTAGCTCTTTCTCTGCTCTATAATTTTTGTTAAAACGGATAATTTTGCCCTTTACAATAGGGTTTGAAAGGCGAAATATCTCTTTGTTAGAGTTGTAATATTTTTCAATGTCACTTTCAGTAATTGTAGAGTCGATATTAATGCTATGAAAGTTGTCGTATTTGTTAAGTAGAAGAGAGTTGCGATACTCTTCTATCATACGCTCAATATCATCGCTATCGGCCTCGAATTGCTCTATTGCTCTTTCAATTTTTATCTGGTTTTTAACCCATTTATCAATATAATTTTGCAAAATATCTAAACTATCTTTTTCAGATATGCCTTTATTAAAAATGGCTTTTACATCTTCTAAGTATAGTTCTTTATCTCCAACGCTTGCTAGTAACTCACTATCTGAAAGAGATGGAAACGAGAGTCTCTTACACGAAACACCCACAACCATAACCATCAGTAATATATGTAATAATCTAGTTTTCAAAGTTATATTAATATTTTTACAATTTTATAGAGTACAAATATACGTTAACTTTTTTTAATATTAGCTTGCAAATGTAAACTTTTCATCTAACTTAACGTATTTTTAAATAATTTTGGTATATTTCTATAGTTTTTTTGTTAATATTTACTTTTTTCTTCTTCTTTTTCTGAGCTATTCGAAAGCTCTATTTTGTCCATTTCTTTACACGTAACAACCACCTTTACTAGCATAAGTATTGTAAGTATAGCTGAAATAGAGTATATTGTATAGTATGTATAGTCATTGGTAATCAAATCTTTAAATAAAATTTGTGAGTAATCTTCTGTTGAAAATAGAGTGATGATATAGGATATCGAGTTGTTTAAAAAGTGAAGAAATATTACTGCGCAGATAGAATTTGTCTTTAAATAGATATATCCCATTATAATTGCTGCAATGAAAGCGGGAAAAAGTTGTGCAAGATTTAGATGTATAGCACCAAAAGTTAATGCTGAGACAAAAATCGCAACTAAAGAACCATAATATCTCTTAATGTCACTAAGAATAACTCCCCTAAATATCAGCTCTTCTAAAATTGGAGCTATGAATACTACGCTTACCATTCCATATATACCTGAGTTTTTTAGTAATTTGACAATTTCGTTGTAAGAGCTATCGAAAGGTGCAATAATAGGCTCTAAAACTATATTTGAGGCAATAATTAGTATTACACCCCAAAGAACAGTAAGGGGTGAGAATTTGCCTATCTTATAAATATTCTCTAGCGGTAGTTTGTCCTCTGGAGTAGAAGTTCTTCGCTTGCGATACCACTTTAAATATATAAGAGTTAGAACATTTGTAATGGTATACATTATTAATAGGTTAAGTCCACTGATTACGCTACTATCTTGACTCTCTGATGCAGTTGTAGTGCCTCCTACTATAAATGGTATCGACACAGCAATATTTATCAAAAAATATACACCTATAAATATCAGTAAATCTTTAATATTAAAATATGTTTTTGAGGTGAAAAAACTCTTAACCATAACTGTGATTTGTTTAAAATAAAAAAAATTGAAAAATATCAAATTAAAATCAAAATTCGATATTTAGTGTAAATAGTACATTATCTGATAAATAGCACTTTTAATTGTTAATCAATTCAAAAAATGTACACAAAAATAATTAAAATTAACATCAAATAAAAAAATATTTACTATTTTTGATTCGTCGGAATAAGAAAAATCGTAATATTAGATTTTAGGGAACTTCTAAAAATCGAATAAAACCAATTATTAGAACACCCCTTTATTGTGCTTTTTAAACTTGATTCTGACATTAAATTCCTAAAACAAAAACTGAGATGAACAATGCAATTTTTAAGTTTGCACGTCCTGCAAACGAACCAATTTATGGTTACACTCCGGGTTCAGCCGAAAGAGCAGCACTAGAGGTAGAGTTAGAAAAAATGAGTAGTGAAGTTGTGGATATTCCTCTAATTATTGGAGGCAAAGAGGTTCGCACCGGAAATACTTATGATGTTGTAATGCCTCACAATCATAAACATGTAATTGCTAAATGTCACATAGCTGGCGAAAAAGAGATTCAAATGGCTATAGATGCTGCTGTTGCTGCTCGTGATAAATGGGCTGCGATGGATTGGATTGATAGAGCATCTATCATGTTGCGTATTGCGGAGCTTATTTCAAAAAAATATCGCTATGTAATGAACGCCTCTACAATGCTAGGTCAAGGTAAAAATGCTTTTCAAGCTGAAATAGACTCTGCTTGTGAGCTTATCGATTTCCTACGCTATAATGTATATTTTGCAGGTCAAATCTACTCAGATCAGCCAGTTAGTGATGCAGGTATAATAAATCGTAGTGAATATCGTGCTTTAGATGGTTTTGTATTTACTGTTTCGCCATTCAACTTTACTGCTATTGCAGGTAATCTTAATATCTCCCCAGTTTTAATGGGTAATGCAACTGTTTGGAAACCATCTACTACAGCTGTTCTTTCAAACTACTACCTAATGCAAATCTTTAAAGAGGCAGGAGTGCCTGATGGCGTTATTAATTTTGTTCCTAGTAAAGGTAGAGAGATAGGTGAAATAGTATTTGCTAATGAACATTTTGCAGGTGTTCACTTTACTGGTTCAACAGCAACTTTCAATAACTTCTGGAAAAGTATTGGTGAAAACATATCAACTTACCGTAGCTATCCTCGTATCGTAGGCGAAACAGGTGGTAAAGATTTCGTAATGGTACACTCTTCTGCTGATGCTAAAGAGGTTGCAGTGGCTTTAGTTCGTGGTTCGTTCGAGTATCAAGGTCAAAAATGTTCGGCTGCATCTCGTGCCTATGTTCCTGCATCTATGTGGGCTGAAGTTAAAGGATATATTGCTGAAATGTTAGCCGAAATTAAAGTTGGGGATGTTGCCGATTTCTCAAACTTCGTAAATGCTGTAATCGACCGCACCTCATTCGACAATATTAAAGCTTATATCGACCATGCAGCTGCATCTGATGAGGCTGAGATTGTGTTTGGTGGAAAATGTGACGATTCGGTAGGTTACTTTGTAGAACCTACAATTATTGAGGTTAAAAACCCTATGTATCGCTCTATGACTGAGGAGATTTTTGGTCCAGTTCTTTCGCTTTACGTTTATGAAGATGATAAATTCGAAGAGACCTTAGAGCTTGTTGATAAATCTACTCCTTACGCCCTTACGGGCTCAATTTTAGGTTACGATCGTTATGCTGTAAATGTGGCTACCGACAAACTATCTGGTTCGGCTGGCAACTTCTACATTAACGACAAACCTACAGGTGCTGTAGTTGGTCAACAACCATTTGGCGGTGGTCGTGCATCGGGTACTAACGATAAGGCTGGTAGTTATATGAACCTACTACGTTGGGTAAGTGCTCGTTCTATTAAAGAGACTCTAAACCCTCCTACTTGTTATAAATATCCTTTCTTGGCTAAATAGGGGGTTAGAGGTTAGGGATTAGAGGTTAGAGGTTAGGGATTAGAGGTTAGAGAGTAGGGATTAGAGGTTAGAGAGTAGGGATTAGAGGCTGGGGATTAGTAGAGTATTAGATTTGCTTTGCTTGGACACGTTTGTACGCTCTTTTTATTGCAACGAATCAATATCTCTACTCTCTAATCCCTACTCTCTAATCCCTAACCTCTAACCTCTACTCCCTAACCTCTAACCTCTAATCCCTAACCTCTAACCTCTAATCCCTAACCT
>JAWXTR010000062.1:0-18098 GCA_044433365.1 Rikenellaceae bacterium | reverse complement strand
GTAACAACAGATTTTGAGAATGAGCCGATTTTAGACACAGACTTAGAGGTGTTAAATCTTTAACGTTTTTCTTTTACCGAATTGAAAAATTGCTTGTTTGAGGGGGGGGTAACAACAGATTTTGAGAATGAGCCTAAAAACTCTTTTTGCGGGTTTGGAATTTGCCTGAACAAAAAAATGAAGGTTAAAAACCCTCCTTTTTTGTAGTCCGTAGGGGAATCGAACCCCTATTACAAGAATGAAAATCTTGCGTCCTAACCGTTAGACGAACGGACCATTATTTTGGTATAATATCGGTTATATAGAATTTAAAACAAAACCAAAAACAATATAAACCTTTCAAAAAAAATTGCAGAGAAACTCTGTAAATTTTGTAGTCCGTAGGGGAATCGAACCCCTATTACAAGAATGAAAATCTTGCGTCCTAACCGTTAGACGAACGGACCATTATTTTGGTACAGTATAGGTCATATTGAATTTTAAACAAAAGCAAAAACAATATAAAACCATTTAAAACATCTTAGAGAGTAACTCTGTAAAATTTTGTAGTCCGTAGGGGAATCGAACCCCTATTACAAGAATGAAAATCTTGCGTCCTAACCGTTAGACGAACGGACCAAAAGTTAAACCTATATAACTAAAACCTGAAATAAATTAAAAGAGAGTAATTATGACAATTCACCACGAACTAACACCCCTTAATTCGAGTGCAAAGGTAATAATAATTTTTTAAATTCCAAATTTTTGACCACTTTTTTAGAAAAATAATCATTTATATCTATTAAATGGAGCTTCTAAAATCCTGCTTTTTAGATATTTTAGAAGCTGCCTAATTATATATTATATTCACCTCTTTCATATACTTACGCTCAAGTATTCGAGCAATATAACCCATTACTTTTCGGCGTAGTTCATACTCATCAACCATATATTCTCCACCGTTTTCGTGGCTCATACCCATAAGTATGGTGATTGTGTCGGACTCCAAAAGCAGGCGATACACCTCATAAGCTGCTCCCTCACCTTCATCATCCATAGAGTGTGATTGCAGCAAGGAATACACCTTATTGAGCGTAACCAAACTTTCGGTTATAAATTCTACGCCATCCATATACCAAAGTGGTTGTACATCAGCATCAGGCGATATTGGAGAGCGTACAATCTCTTTTCCGCTTAGTGATGATATTAATTTGGCTAAGTGGTAGCCACACACCACCTTTTTGCCAACAAATCCATCCAAAACCTCCATTAATTTACCATTATAACTAGGATTTTGTGGAGGACAACTACAAAGCAGTAGGCTTTTAGGTGAGCATATTGTAACAACAGCACAGCTTATATCATCTTTAGTGTAGTAGTTATCTATCTCTACCGCCTTTTTAACCACCGCTTGGGCTAGAAATTTTGAAGGGCAATTAGGGTCGATATTTATATGAGATTCAATAAACGACAACACTCTATCACGCTTCCATCCAAACGCATAATTTTTGCTACCCACTCCACTTTGTGTTACGCCATCACTCATTGCAATGATTCTATCACCCTCTTTTATTGAAAACGAAGTGGTTTTGATAGTTTGTCGCTTACTAATGCTCTCAAAAGTGGTGTTTTCCCACTCACAATCTAACTCCTTACCATCACGAAGCACAATACAAGCAGGATTATCATACTCGATTAGAGTTGCTACAGCAGTTACAAGATTTATATCGATAATTGTAAATGTTGAATAGCATATTTTTCGCACACTACATATCGGTAGGGTTGAAAGCAACATCTCAGCCATTGTCTTTATATCGTCACGATTATGATCGAAATTTATAATCATAGAGGCGGTAAGGGTAGAGAGAATATTAGCCTTTACTCCATGCCCCATACCGTCCGACAGAACTATAATAGAGCGATTACCGTTGTCGATACGTTTAAAAAGAAATGTATCACCACAAATAATCTCATCCTTACAGTTTCTTTGGCTGCAATATATATCTATAAACAGCTCTTCAGTGGTGTTGTTGTCTCTATTTACTGTCATCTACTGAAAGCGAATTAATTGTTTGTTGTAAAATTGTACTTGTTTCAGAAATCTCCTCGCCAAGCAAGAAACCAATCTTCTGAACCATTGTCATGTTCTGTTTTATTACCGTTTCTAGCTGTTTTACCGCCTGATCGTGCAAAACTAGAGGGTCACCGAGGTTTCTAAAGATAATAAGCGTAAAATCGCCTCTTTTAACAGAGTGTATAGAGGCACTAACTTTTGTGTTGCCTATTATAGTTTCGATACGCATCAAATCGTTACCCTTATTTTGAACACTCAACATTTGGTGGTATAGCGATGGGCTTAAATGTCGCTTTACATCCACCCCCTCGATTCGTCCACCGTGCAGCAGTTCGTCTTGAATTTTTCTATCAAGCATTTTTATAAAATGACTATTCGAAAAAGCGATTTTTCCAGAGGCATCCACAACCAAAATAGCCTCATTTAATTTTGCTACCAAGGTCTTAAATCTACTATTTAGGATTTTTATCTGTTCACGTAAAAATTTACTCTCCGAAGATAGTTGCTGAACCGAAGAATTTGACTCTTCATACTGTTTTGCCTTATCAAAAGCCTCATTTATCTGCTCTACAGGGATATTTAATCGGATAGCATCTTCAGCACATGTTTTGAAGCATTTTCCGCACGAAACACATAGCGAATAATCTATCGAATATACGCCCTCACGCACCTCTATGGCGTTTTTAGGGCAATTTTTAAGGCACTGATTACACCCCGTACAGAGGCTATTATTTATCGTTATAAAATTCATATTTTTTTAAAAAAATAATAAAATAATAGATTTCTTTTTGCAAATGTAATAATTTTAGCTTTCTTTGTAAACAATTTTAACACAATTTTATTATGAAAGGTACAGTAAAATGGTTCGACGGAGCCAAAGGTTATGGTTTTATCACAGCTGAAACAGGTGGTGATTTATTCGTTCACTACACAGGAATTAACAAAGATGGTTTCCGTGGATTAGAGCAAGACCAACAAGTTGAGTTTGACATGGAAGATGGCAAAAAAGGCCCTCAAGCTGTTAACGTAAACGTTATTGGTTAATTTTTAGGTTCGACTATTTGTCATCCCTAAGACCATTAAGAGTTAAAAGATGAATATTTACATCTTTAATTTAATTTTTTTGTTTTCAAGTTCCAAAAACTCTTTTTAGGTTCACTTAATTTCAGAAACTTTATTTTTACCAAGATTTTATATCATCAAAACTTTAGGAGCTGCCTATTACTAGGCGGCTCCTTTAATTTTGGGGGTTAGAGAGTAAAAAAATAGGGGATTGAACAAAACCATTTTTGAACCTCCATAAAGTTTTGATTGATAATGTTTGCAGGTTCGTTATTTTTTTTTATTTTTGCTTACATATTTTACATAAAATTCTTAAACTACTATGATTAGCTATGAACTTGAGAAGATTGAGGCAAACCGCAATAGCTCTTTTGCTGTAAACAGATATAAGGGCAAAATGTTTACACGTGCAATCCATCTACACCCCGAAATAGAGATAGTATATATTGAAGAGGGTGCAGGTGAGTGTATTGTTGCCGATAGTAGCACTCATTTTTCAAGCGGCGATTTATTCTTTTTTTTCGCAAACCTACCTCATCACTTTAAAAGTGATGAGCAGTTTCATATTGCAAATCCCAACATTGAAAGTCATTCAATATATATACAATTTATGGAGGGAGTACTTCCTGCAAACTACCTTACTATGGCAGGATGTACAAATATAAAATCTTTGATTAAGGCTAGCGATAGGGGTTTAAAATGGAAAGGGGTAGGAGATAGTTATTCTATTGTCGAAAAGATATGCCAAATGGAGAGTCTCGACGGATTTGATAGACTACACAAGCTATACGAACTCCTAAATGATATGGGCTTAACCATAGAGCAAGGCGAACCAATATCGTCATCAAGCTACGTTCTTCCAAAAAACTCAACCGATAGTAATTATTACAAAATTATACAGTATATCAACCAAAATTATAGAGAAAAAATCACACTTGAGTCGATAGCACATCATGTGGGTATGAATCCCTCCTCGCTATGCCGTTATTTTAAGGCAAAGGCAGGAGAGTCGATTTTTAACTATATTTTAGATGTTCGCATGGCAATTGTAAAAGAGATGCTCGCAACAACCGACCAACCAATATCGCAAATAGTCTATGACACAGGCTTTAGCAGTATACCAAATTTCAATTCTCACTTTCGAGAAGTTACAAAACTCACACCTACTCAATACCGCAACAAAATGCGGTAAGAAATTAGTCGACAAATTACTGTAGATTTACAGTATAAAAAAATCTATTTAAGTAGTGTAAAACAATTATTGCCATATTCTTAATAGCACTCTTGGAGCGATATTTTTCACTATAAAATCTCAATATAGAACCACTATATTTTCGATTCAATAGCAAAAAATCTCATCTCCAATAGCACTATTAAAAATACACCAATAATTATTTTACCCTACTTAATAGGAGTTTTGCGAATGACCCTATGCAAAGCGAGCTAATAGTTTCTCGACCACACCTAGAAATAGAAAACCGTGACAAAGTTAACATAAAAAAATGGAGTTTTTTAAATTTATTTAAAAAACTCCATTTTTTACTTTGTTCTAATATTTCGAACAATTTTATTTTGTATCTGACTATTTAATGCCCAATTTAGCTTTAGTTGCAGCAGAAAGAGCATTTTTATTAACTAAATAGTTGATAGTTTTACCAAGAACAAATGCCTCAGAAGCGTAGAAGCTACCTTTCATTACGTGGTCATCACCCCATGAGTTTTTAACCTTGTAGAATTTGTTACCATTTTGATCTTTAGCAATACCATAAATTTGCATACCATGGTCGTCAGTAGTAGTGTAACGGTCGAAACCATCTTGTCTCCACTCTTGAGTAACTTTAACCTCAGGAACTACTTTGTCAAATTTGTACATTTGAGCCTCCATTTCAGCAGGAGAAAGAGATACCCATTTAGCTTTCTCTAGGTTGTCGATAGATTCGATATTTGTCTCAGGAAGAACAGCAAAACCTTTGTTGTAAGCAAAGCCTTTTTCGCTTACGTCAGAACCCCAGCTTACAGTGTAACCACCATTAACAGCTTCGTCAAGGATAGCTTCAAATTCGTCAAGAGGTACATTATATGAAGGTTTCCATGCCCAGTTGTCTTGAATCTCTACAGGGAAAGCTGTGTAGAATGGGTGGTGAGTAAACGATGTAATTGATACATAGTTTGTTGGGTCGATACCCATAGCCTCAGCGAAGCTCATTGGAGTATACTCTTTACCTTGGTAAGTGAATTTTTCTGGTTTTACACCAAAATAAGCATCAAGAATACCATTTAAACCATCTTTCCAAGCTGTAGTTAAGCCTCTGTTTTTGTTTTGAACAACTGCTTCGCAATATGCAGCGATTACAGCCTCTAGCTCACCGTGTACGTGTGATGGAGCACCATAGTTTAGACCTGGATACACCTCTTCTGGTACAAGACCATACTCAGCAATAACGTCTGTCAAATCGTGAGCATTACCACCTTGAGCTAGGTTGTTGATACCGTGCATTCTTACATACTTAACCGCTTTATTAAAATAAGTATTACGTACAATCCACATTTCAGCGAAATCGTGTGAACCTTTACCGTTTTTGATAGCTTCACTTTCAATCATTGCCATTGTACCAAAACTCCAACATGTACCAGCACGACCTTGGCTTTTAGCCTCTGTAGCACCATTTACTTTTACGTCAGTAAATACATAAGGTGATTTTTCTTCGTCAGCACTTGGTCTAGTTCTTTGAGCATAACTGCTAAGAGCAAAAGCTGCAAATGCAGCTAATAATACTACTTTTCTCATTTCTTTTTTATTTTAGTTAAATTATATTTCGTTTCTCTTTGGATAGACAAATGTATGATTTTTTTTTCAGATTTTTGCATTTTTTACGAAAAAAAATTGCGTTTAAAAGTTTTGTTTTCAATTACAATTAATTTTGGAGTTATTTATGAAATTTTGTAACTTTAACAACGAATTACTATAGAATTTATAATGACTGTAAAAAACAAAAAAGGTTGCCTTAAAGATAAAGCAACCTTTTTTGTTATTAATTTACGACGCTAAAATAGCTATTGTAGTCGTAAATTTGGTTTTTATAGATTCCAGATAATACCAATTTGTGGAGTCCACATTGCACGACGTTTTGAAACCTCAGCAGATGTAGCGATACCATCGAAATATTTATCAGAAATTTTCTTCACGCTATTTTTAAGTTGTAGCGCAACAGCTGGACTAACTTTATAGCGAAGAGCTAACGAACCACCATAAGTGAATGTAAATGGCTCTGGAGAGTAAGTACCATTTGTGAATACTTCATCACCATCTTTAGTGCAAACCTCATTGTTGAAGTATTGACCATATACTGTAGGAGATACCCATACTGTTAAGCGTTGGTTTTCGCAATCTTCAGTAAATAGACGATTCATATTAAAGTCGAGGCTTAAACCGATGTTCATACCAGAAGCTTTAGAGTATAAGTCGCTATACAACATATAATCATCAGACACGTCACGGTATTGAGTTAATCCATTTGGATCTAAGTAGAATGAGTTAGAGCGTTCACGACCACCCATTTTACCTGAGAAATAGTCAGCAGAAAGGCTCATGCCTACAAGTTTAGTGAAACGGTAACCTGCTTGCACGCCAACTTGCGCACCAATATAAGTTTTGTCAGCAGCAAACGACACCATGTCACCCCACATAAATGGAATACCAACATTTACTCCTAATGCCCAACGAGTAAAGTCACTAGTTTTCTTGCAACACTCTACTGCTGCTACAGGTTCTGGAGTAGCCTCAACTTTAGGTTCTGGCTTAGGTTCTGGTTTTGGTTCTGGCTTAGGTTCTGGTTTTGGTTGTGGTTTTGGAGCTGGAGGTGTAACTTTTTTCTCAGCAGGAACAGTGATTTTTACAACTACACAGTTATTTAGATCTCCATACGCTTCACCGCTATTACGAGTAATGAAATACTCCTCTTTCATGCCATCTTCAACAATCATTTCACTTTTTACACGGTTACTCATAAGTTTTACACGTGCCATACGATCAGTTTCGCTGCCTTCAGTTGCGCAATATCCATTAACACGGATAGGAGCTTTACCAGAAGTGATAGCTTCACGATTTTCATCGATAAATGCAGAAAGTTTGTCTAGGTTTTCTCTGTTTTCAATAAATGGGGCATAGAACATGTCTTTACCTGAAACAAAGATAAATGTAACCTCTTCAGTAGGTTCTTGCTGAGCAAAAGATGCACCAATAGTAGCAAAAAATAGCGCAGCAACAAGTAAAAGTTTCTTTTTCATATTAAATGGTTTTTAGATTTATAGTTTTTCAAAATTTAGCAATAGTATATAATAGTTATAAAAAGGGGAGTTCTAATAATTAGTTTTATTCAATTTTTAGAAGATCCCTAAATATACACAAGCAAAGATACTAATTATTTTTGATAATTTCAATATAAATAGTTATTTTTTGAGTTTAATAGGTTTAAATACTTAGAGAATATTGTAAAATAGTATTTTTTATTTATACATGTTATAATTTACAACGTTAATTTTCTTCCATAGCTCCATAATAACTCATTGCAGATTTATTAGGTGGGTTTACAATAAGCAGGGAGTTACCACTTGGTGAGGCGTGTAGCGTAATTCCGTATTTATCATAATTTTTTACCATTACATCCATGTTTATAGTCCAACCTTCATTCTCTGGATTAGGTTCAGTTTTATATGTAAATTGGTCGCTAGTAAATTCTACTCCCCCGCCTGATAGGGTGGCGGTGTAGCTTCTGCCAAAAAATGGAAGATAACAATCAACCTCTCCATCTTCAACTTTAAAGTAGAATCCAGCCCCAGAGGATGAGCCATAAGATGAGCCAGTAGATTTTAGACCAAAGTAGAAAGAGGTGTCAACCAATACCATCTGTTCAAGTGCTTGAATCGTCTCAAGCGCACGCTGCGCCTTTTTTTCCTCTTTTTTTTCCTTTTTCGTTTGTGAAAAAGCGACGGAATTTGTGGTAATTAACAAGATTACCAGAAAAAATAGGTTTCTCATAATATAATATTTTATTGGTTAAGGGGAATTTTAAATTCTGGATTTTGAGAGATTTTAGAAGTTCGCTTAAAATCTAATAGCTATCATTTGAACTCTCTTATTGCAATTTTGCCTAATTTACAAAACGTTAGTTTGCAAATTAGGTAAAATAAATCACTCTTCAATATATACTCCTTCAATTTCAGCCATATACAGCCTATGAAAGTTGCCTTTTTTAGGGTTGTACCATGCCTCAATAAGGCTTTTATCTATAAATTCATTACCCTTCATATCGCTTACAAATAGTTTTCTGCACTCCATTACAATTCGAGCCTCACTAAATGTGGGGTTGCCATTTTCGGTAAAGGTCACATTTAACCCTGTTTCGCCAATTTTATCACCATCACGCCCCGATTTTGTGCCGAGTAGCGAAAGTGCTTTTCTGTAATTTTCAGCAAAAAACGATAGAGTAAAACGCTCTTTACTCTCGATAAATTCGGTAGTATATCGTTCTGGACGCACCAAAATTACTGCTGTAGGTTTATTTGAGAAATATCCCATAAATCCCCAACTAGCGGTCATAGTGTTGTAGTTATCTTTATCTCCTGCAGAGATTAACATCCAATCTTTGCCAATAAGTTTAATTAAATTTTCTTGTATCTCTAGTGCATCTATTTTTTTCATCATAATATTTAATTAGAATTTTGAAATTACCTCCTCAAGTGAGCTTTCCCACTCTGGAACAATTTGATTAAAACACATTTTAAACTTATTTTTGCTAAGTACGCTAAAAAGTGGACGCTCGGCAGCAGTAGGGTATTGCGCTGTTGTGATGTGGTTCACTTTACACTCTAAGTGGCTGAGCATTATTATCTGCTCAGCAAAGTCTGCCCAACAAGTTGCACCCTCATTAGAGTAGTTGTACATGCCATACATCTCTTTTCCTCCATCTACGGCAGCTATAACGCTCATTATTGCAGCGGCTAAGTCTGAAGCCGAAGTTGGCGAGCCCCATTGGTCGGCAACAATCGAAATTTCACTATTTTCAGTGGCTAAGCGACGCACAGTTTTCACAAAATTTACCCCATATTGACTATACAACCAGCTTGTCCTAAATATGATATGTTGAGGATTAAGCTCAGCAGCCTTTTCTCCAAATAGTTTTGTACGACCATAAGCGTTTATTGGATTTGGCTCCATCTCCTCTGTTAAAATCATCATAGTTTTGCCATCAAACACATAATCTGTAGATATATGTACCAATTTCGCCCCTATTTTTTCACTTTGACGTGCTATATTTTCAACAGCCTTACCATTTATAGCCATTGCCTTATCTTCGTCGTTTTCGGCTGCATCAACAGCTGTATAAGCGGCACAGTTCACCACCCAAGAGGGTTTCTTCTCTGCAAAATAACTCTCTATATCGCTCTCTTTGGTGATATCTAACTCATTTATATCTGTAAAGACAAATTCATAATCTTTATACGAAAGATACATATCTTTTAGACATTTTCCAAGCTGTCCATCTGCTCCTGTTACTATAATTGTCGATTTCATCTTATATTTTTTATCTTTTTTACTCTATTTTAATTGTATAAACCACATTCTCCAATTGACGCATCAAATTTCGCATTGGTTTGTTGTTTCGAGGTGAGAAAAGATAGCCATCTACAACTATTACACGGTTATTTTTGCGTTCAACAGTAGAATAGCTCACAAATGGTCCTCCCATAAAGTCGTTTTCAACTTCCCAAAATCCTCTCTGCTCAACCCACTCTCTGCCATTTATAACCATTGGTTTAACGGTAGGTGCATACTCCATAGAGGTTGTCATATAGCTTCCATCACTAGGTCCTGGGATAAGTGATGCAAATTTATTACGCATTTCAATGGCATATTTTTGAGTAAATTTAATTGTTTCGTCGTAATAGTAGCTGTAAATAAAGAAACCTTGACTTGTAGCAGGAGTTTCATAAGAAATCCATAAAAATCCATCCTGAGCATCTCTGACCTTATAACCATAAGGTATTTTTGCCGAGAATCCAAACATAGATTGGATAGTGTCGTTCACCTCTTTAGCCTCTCTGTTGGTCATTTTAGCAACCATGCGTTTTTGCTCTTCTCTATTGAAAAGCTCAACTATATTTTTGCTATTTTCTCCAATATAATTTGTAAGTTCGCTATTATTCGGACCGCTCATATAGACCACCATTTGTGGTTTAGAATCTACGTTATATTCAACCTTTATTGATGTTGAATCGTATTGAGCACCGCTTTCCATAATAATAATATTGCGGTGAAGCAGTAGGATATTTTTTAAATTTGAAGGAACTGTTGTGATTATATCGAAAAGCGGTTCGCTACGACTTATCATCTCCACCTCTTGGCTTAAAATTGAGCGAAGAGTGTCGCAAGCCGACTCTTTAAACATCTGCTCAGGTGCTACTAATACTATCTCGTAAGGATTTCCCTTCGACTCCGATAGATATTTTTCGCCATTTGTATTTCTGCTGCCGCATGCTGCAAAAAAGCAGATAGAGAGCATTAATAATAGAAAATTTCTCATAATAATTTTTATATTTAATTTCGTTTAGAATTTTACTTTTAAGAGATTCTAAAATCTCTTAAAATCCAGATTTTAGAAGTTTCCTTTACTATTTTTTTGAAAAAATGTTAAAAAAATAGACAAATTAATTAACTTTGCACAAAATTTGCTTCGTCTTAAAAAAATAGGCATCAAAATTAGTGCCTTTATAATGTGTTGTAGATATGAATTTAGCAAAACATCATTTGACGAAAATAGTAAAAATTTTGGCATAACATCCTAAAATTTTACTGTTTGTGATGAAATAATTACTTTTACAATAGTAATTATTACAAACAAATTAAGCAAAAGTAATTAATATTTTATAAAAAAGCAAAAAAAATGAGGTTTACTCCACCAAAGCTAATAAAACGTCTATTTCCCGAGCTAATTTGGAATTTATCTGAGAAAGTCGAAGGGAAAGAGATTTTTTTAACTTTTGATGATGGTCCTACTCCCGAAATTACAGATTGGGTGTTGGAGTGTCTTGCAAAAGAGGATGTAAAAGCCACTTTTTTTGCATTAGGAAAAAATGTTGAGCAATATCCCGAAATTTTTAAGCGTGTAGTAGCAGCTGGTCACGCTGTAGGCAACCACTCATATAGCCATCAAAAAGGGTGGGAGATGACTACCGAGCGATATGTTGAGGATATAGATCTTGCCGATAGTTTCATACACTCAAACCTTGTTCGCCCTCCTTATGGACGTATCTCACCACGTCAAATTCACCGCCTTGGCGAGCGTTATAAGCTAATTATGTGGGATGTTATAAGTCACGACTACAGCAAGTATTGTACGCCTGAAGCATGTCTTAAAAATGTGATAAAATATAGTCGAGATGGGGCTATAATTGTGTTTCACGACTCAAAAAAGGCGTTTAATAATCTTCAGTATGCTCTTCCAAATGCCATTCGTATATTAAAAAGTCAAGGTTATACCTTCCGTAAAATTGAGTTGTAGGGCTCATTATCAAAATCTGTTGTTATGAATTAAAATTTATGGCTCATTCTCAAAATGCTTTTACCTAATTCTGTAGAGACGTTAAGTCTAACGTCTGAAATCGAACTAAGTCTATGCCAAATGTTACAGAACATCGCAGATATATTTTGTTATTAAAAGAATTATTTTGATTTTAAAGTGCTGTATATTTAGACGTTGTACATAATGTCTCTACCTTGGTTCGGTTACCTTTGTTCGGTTACAGACGTTGTGTACAACATCTGTAACCGAACCCGTTTCCGCACCCAGCAGTAGAGACGTAGCCCTGCTACGTCTAAAAATCGAATTTTGCGCAGCAAAATGAGTTTATGCAGCAAATAAAAAATGAATTTGCCAAGCCAAATCCAAACCTAGACCTAGACGTAGCAGGGCTACGTCTCTACAGCTGAGCCACAACATATTTTGAGAGGGTCATTCGCAAAACCTCTATTAATTTAGTTTACAATTAGTTACATACCAGAAAAACCTCCAAATTACCTCTATTTAACACTTTTTAAGAAAAAGTGAACAAAAACACGCCTTCAGTGGCTCTTCGAGACCACTGAGCGCACAATTTTTTTCAAAAATTGTGAGGCAAATCCGCAAAAAGGGTTTGCGAATCCGCCTTGAAAATGAGCCAAAAAAAATAGAGTGAAAAAATCACTCTATTTTTTTGATTGTATAGTCTTAACTACTATAGGTTGTTTGTGTGTAAAGCTAGGCTACTTTTAAGGTTAGCTGCTTTGTTTTTGTGGATAATGTTGCGTTTAGCAAGTTTATCAAGCATTGAAGATACTTTGCAAAGTAGGATTTCAGCAGCCTCTTTTTCAGATGTGTTTCTTAGAGCTTTAACTGCGTTACGAGTTGTTTTACTGTAATACTTGTTGTGAATTCTTTTCTTTTCTGTTTGACGAATTCTCTTTTTTGATGATTTATGATTTGCCATCTTTTCTAAAAATAAATTTTATTAATAAATTATAAAATTGATGCCAAAACATTTTACAATCGCCAGGTCGAGACACAACCCTAATCGCCACTTCTGCTTTAGCTTCGTTTGTATATTGTAGTCCGTAGGGGAATCGAACCCCTATTACAAGAATGAAAATCTTGCGTCCTAACCGTTAGACGAACGGACCATCCTGTTTTAAATTCGGTGCAAAGGTAATAATAATTTTTTATTTGCAAAAATATTTAAACTATTTTTTTGATATTTTTAATTTATTTTCAAAAAATAACCCCTATACCTTATCCAAATATCTGGTAGACACAAAAACTAGCAATCCAAGCTAATGCAGAGCTATATACCACCGTTAGCAGAGCCAGTTTTATTGAGCCACTTTCACGACGAATAGTGGTAACAACCGCTATACATGGAAAGTAAATCAACACAAATACAAGAAAAGAGAAGGCTACACCTTTATTAAATACATACGTTCCATCTTGATATTTATCTTGTTGCAATCTTTCCGCCAACTTTGTTTGATTCTCCTCGCCATCTTCAACTTGATTTAGCACACCAATCGTAGAGACGATAATCTCTTTGGCTGCAATACCCGAAAGCAGACCAATGCTCATTTTCCAATCAAATCCTAATGGCTTGAATATTGGCTCTACGCTCTTTCCAAGTCGTCCAAGATAGCTATTTTGAGAGTGTTCAAAGCTAATTTGCTCTTCAATTTTATGCAGTTGCTCATCTTTTTCTACAGAACTTAAAGTTGTACTATTTTCGACTAATTCTACTTTTGAAGCGTAGTTTTCAGCTATAATCTCTCTCTTAGGGTAGTAGCTAAGCACCCAAACAATTACTACAGCCACCAAAATAACGCCACCCATCTTTTGTAGATATTGTGAACCTTTTTGCCACATATGTTTTATGATAGAACGAAGCGTAGGCATACGATAAGGAGGAAGTTCCATTACAAAAGGGTTGTCTTTCTCTCTAAACAGCACTTTCCTAAAGAGCAAAGAGGTGATAATAGCAAATAAAATTCCTATTAAGTAGATTGCAAATAGAACGGTACTACCATTATCTGGAAAAAATGCACTTATCAGGAGCATATATACAGGTAGTCGAGCACTACACGACATAAAAGGAAGAATTAGCATTGTTAAGAGTCTATTGTTTCTATCCTCAATAATTCGTGTAGACATAATAGCAGGTACATTACACCCAAAACCCATTACAAGCGGAATAAACGACTTGCCGTGTAGTCCAATTTTGTGCATAAGCTTATCCATAATAAATGCAGCACGTGCCATATATCCGCTATCTTCTAAAAATGAGATAAATAGGAATAGAAGCAATATATTTGGAAGAAAAACAATAACACTACCTACACCTCCAATAATACCTTCTGATATAAGGTCTTGGAATGCACCAGAGGGAATAGTCGAAATTGCAGCCTTTTGAAGCAGCTCAACAATCCACTCAATTAGCATTACAGGAAATTCCCCAAAGGTAAAGGTACAGTAGAACATAAACCATATTATCATCACAAAAATAGGGATTCCCCAAAATTTATGAGTCACTATACTATCTATCTGTTCAGTCTCTTTCTTACGGCTTACATTTTTTCGGTAGGTCTCTTTTAGAGCACCGCTAATAAATCCATAACGAGCATCGGTAAGCACCGATTCGCAAGCTTCACCATACTCTTTTTCTATATCGTTAACAGCGCAATTAACGCTTTTTTGTGCTTTTTTGTCAGTTATCAATAAAGAGACATCTGCATCACCCTCTAGCAGCTTGATAGCAACATATCTGTTTTGAAATTTTGTGTGGTTGCTATCCTCCAATCTATGTTCTATTCTATCGAGCCACGACTCAATATATTGTCCATAGCCAACTTTTACTTTGTTTGCAGATATAGATTCATCTTCGTAACAATTTACTATAGATTGCATTAGACGTGCCACGCCTTTACCTTTTTTTGCAACAGTAGGCACAAAAGGGGCGTTAAGAAGTCGTCCCATCTCTTGGTGGTTAAAAAACGAACCACTATTTTGAAGCTCATCATACATATTTAGAGCTACAACAATATTTGCATTTAAATCTATAAGTTGTGTTGTAAGATATAGGTTTCTTTCAAGGTTTGAACCATCTAACACATTTACAATCACATCAGGTTGGTTGTCACGGATATAATTTCTAACATAAAGCTCCTCTGGAGAGTATGTAGAAAGGGAGTAGGTGCCAGGAAGGTCGGTTATACGTATTGTATAGTTTGAAAATGAGATTTCAGCCTCTTTAGAGTCGACAGTAACGCCTGAATAGTTGCCCACATGTTCGTTTAGCCCACTAATAAAGTTAAATAGTGAGGTTTTGCCACTATTTGGATTTCCAATGAAAGCAACATTTATAACCTTTGAATTTTTATCTATATTAGAGCTGATTTTTTCCTCTTTTTCGTTAAGGTTTACACTTTCACAGCTTTTATCTATCTCTTTTAACTCAATAGTTTCGCCCTCATCGCTCTCTTGTGAAACAATAATCAAATCAGATTCACTTTTACGAAGAGAAAGATAGTAGCCCATTATTTCATATTCAACAGGATCTTTAAGCGGAGCATTTTTTATCACTTTTACGTGCTGACCTCTAACAAATCCCATTTCTGAAATTCGCTTTCGAAGAGCACCTTTGCCCTCAACTCTTAAAATAAGACCTTTTTCGCCGCTTTTTAACTCTGATAACTTCATATAAAATAATTTTCGGCAAAGGTACAATAAATTTTCTTATCACTACCGAATTTTGTCAAATATACCTACATTATGTTATTAGATTCTCGTAAATTTGGATAATAGTTATCTTTTGTAGGTAGATGGAAGATATAAATTCTATTTTTTTTCTTTTCCCTCACTACTATTAATAGGATTTTCTTCTTTTGAAGCTAAATTTTCGATAGGCTCTTGATTTATAATAAAACGTTGGTAGTAAGAGAGTAAAATAGATGTAAAAGGAAGAGCTATAATCATTCCGATTACGCCAAGCAGCATACCCCAAATAGATAAAGAGAGTAGGATTACCGCTGGATTTAACCCTGTAACTCGTCCCATAATTTTAGGTACAAGTATCACATCTTGAATAACCTGCACAATGGCTAAAACCATAAGAGGCAGACCCATAGTAATCAAAAAACTATCGCCAGTTTCGATAGTTTGCACAAGTGCGAGCAGTGCCATCGGAATAATTCCTACAATTTGAAGATATGGAATAAGGTTCAACATTCCGATAAATAACCCAAGCACAAACCCCATAGGCAGCGAGATTATTTGAAACCCTATAGCAAGCAATATCCCCACAATAAACGCCACTGTAGCCTGTCCACGGTAGTAGCGATTCATTCCCTGCTCAACATCTGCAATAATAACCACCGCTTTATCACGAAATTTATGAGGAATTAAATCGATTGCTCCTTTCGAGATAGTCTCAAAATCTTTCGACAAAAATATTAGATATACAAAGGTTATAAATGTACCTAAAACAGCAAAAATAATAGCAAACGACTCAGAAATTATACCCCAACTTACAGTAAACACCTTTTTTATAAATTCAGAGGCATCACCAGCAGTTATTGAGCTAAGAAATTCACTTTTTTTGATATATTCCATAGCATAGCTATTGAAACTCTCTGGTAGTATTTTTGTTAAATTGTTGTCTTTTATTAGCTTAGCTATAATTTCGACTATTTTGTTAAGCTCTTCCACAAATCGGGGTATAAGTGCCCACGACACACCTGTAACAATAGCAAGCAGCAGCAGTAAAACAATCAGAACCGCCACTAACTTGCTTTTTAGCCTTAATAGTCGCTGTACAAATAGCACAATAGGATTGATTAGATATGCAATAAACCACGCCACAAAGAACGGTATAAGTACAGTCTTTGTGATAACTAAAAAGTAGATAATTAGACCCAAAACTAGGATAGATATTATCATTCTTACCACTCTATCAAAGGTGTATGGCTTTGGAATATTCATCATAATCAATTGGTTTTAAATATACTATGTTTATAGAGCACCTTTTAAAATTTCAGCAACTTTTTCAGGTGTAACTGCGCCTTTTTCGCCCATATTCCATCCTCTTGAGCGGAATCTCTCTACAATTTCTTCGATTTTTTCAGTTTCTATTCCGTAATCTGAGAGGTGCGTTTTAACTCCTAAGCTATTATAGAAATTTTCAGTGGCTTTAATTGTTGCCTCCACTCTTACATCGCTATCACCAGAGTTTATACCCCAAACTCTCTCACCGTATTGAATTAATTTTTCACGTTTTTCCTCTTTCATAACCCTCATTAGCGATGGTCCAACTATTGCAAGCGTCACACCATGGTCGAGTCCGAAAAATGCTGTTAGTTCATGACCAATCATGTGGGTTGCCCAATCCTCTGGAACTCCCATCGATAGAAAACCGTTAAGACCCATTGTTGCCGAGAACATAAAGTTTGCCATTACATCGTAATTCTCATCTCCATAGACAATATCTTTGCCAATCTCCTTTAAAGTTAGCAGTACGCCTTCCGAGAATCTATCTTGAACACGACTATCGGTAGGATATGTAAGATATTGTTCGAGAGTGTGGCAGAAAGTGTCGATTACACCATTTGCACGCTGCTTTTGAGGTAGAGAGTAACACACTTGAGGGTCGAGAATCGAGAATTGAGGAAAGTTTGTATCGATTGAAAAGGCAAATTTTTCGTTTGTCGATAGTCTCGATACTACTGCACCGCAATTCATCTCCGAACCTGTAGCTGGGAGTGTTAAAACTGCTGCAAAAGGCATAGGAGTGGTTGTAGTACAATTTTTTACGTTAACTACAAAATCCCAAGGGTCGTTAGTTGAGGTGTAGTTAGCAGCCATAGCGATAAATTTTGTACCATCTATCACCGAACCACCGCCTACAGCTAAAATAAAGGTAATATTTTGAGATTTTACCACCTCTACAGCTTCCATTAGAGTCTCATATTTTGGATTTGCTTCGATACCTCCAAACTCAATATAGTCGTAGCCATCAAGAGCTGCTATAACTTGGTTGTAAACGCCATTTCGCTTAATACTACCACCTCCGTAGGTTATTAATATCTTATTGTTTTTGCAAATTTCATTTTTTAGAGAGGCTATCTCTCCTTTTCCAAAAATTAATTTTGTTGGATTTTTAAATTGAAAATTATTCATAGTAATTGGTTTGTTTATTTTTAAAATTTTTGTTCTTTAATCTTTTGTTTTGCTTGGACACGTTACATGTGGGAGTTTCTGCCTCTTTTTTGTTGTCGAAGTAAATTGTTAACTACTAATTATTTATAATTTATCATTTATAATTTATAATTTATAATTAAATTACAGCTTACGCTGTAGCCGCCCAGAAGTTTTGGGGAATTGCCATTTCTGTAGCCTAACGAGTAGTGATA
>JAWXTR010000061.1:0-18107 GCA_044433365.1 Rikenellaceae bacterium | reverse complement strand
AACGATGACATTGTTGTCAGGTGGCGGGTCAATTGGTGAAATGCATGTGGGTGGAGCTATCGGCAAGGCGGATATTGAACTCTCTTCTAACATATTCAGCATAACCCCGACAATAACATTTAAGATGGATTGTGATCCGGATACTTCGAAGACAGGGCTCAAAACAGTCGGACATAATGTCGGATGGTGTATTGATTCTGAAAAGACGCAATCTGCTAATAGCCCATACACTAAGGATGATTCTGCTTTAAGTCTTGACGTAGGAATGAATGTATTATTTAATGACGGAATAGGTTACTCGAATGGGTATTCATTATATGAGTTTTAATAATATATAGTCCTAAGCTATCAGGGAGTGTAGTTGATAGCATATTTTCTAACACCCAGACCACACTGGTACAGTATGCCCTCGAAAGAAAGGATATTTAATAAATTGTATAATATATTTAATATTAGGTGATTATGACAAGAAAAACAGTTCCAACAAGAGATTTTTATATTGATCCATCTGAATTGCTGTTTAAGCCAGATTTATCACTAGTGTCTATTGCTGATGAAGAGACTCTTTACAAAAAACTAATAAGTAATTCTGAAGCGATAGATACGATGACAAATGTTTTATCTACAGATTATTTCAAAGGTATAATAAATGCAAGTTTAGATCCTAATGATTATGGGGCATTAGCAGTAGAAGATGTATATTATTGTCTTAAAGGTGCAGCTGATTATTCAGCAGCTGCCGCAGCTTGTAGTGATATGTATTTAAGGAACTTTTTGAAGTTGAAAGAGAATAAATACAACGACTACAATGAGATATATCGTACTGCATGGCACCTAAGAGATTCATACGGCATTGTTCCAGGAAAAAGTATTAAAAACTATGCTAATTATGAGGCGTATGTCAGTGGTTCGCTCGACCCAATATACACATTGGTAGTAATGCTACCTTGCGAATATTTATGGTGGTGGATAGCATATCAGCTTAATAATATTGTAAAAGCAGACAATCTATATCGTTTTTGGGTTGATTGGAATTATAAAGAAACCCCCAAAGGAGCAATACAAATGGGAGAGTATATAGAGAGAAATCGCAGTTTAATAGATGAAGATCTAGCATTAACAATTTTCAAAACCGCCCTAAATCATGAATTAGAAGTATTTATAAATGCAACAAAAAAATAACATTATAATAAAATATAATTATGGCAAGTAAAATAATCTTTTTAGAGGAAATAAAGCAAGGTACTTATATGTACTGGAATATATGCACACAAGCATGTTTCGATTTTAAAGTCGAGATTAAAGATAGTGGTATAGGCAAGGTGTATTTTTCTAAGGAAAAAGCTTTCTCTCAGTCAGGTGATATTTATAATCTAAGCGATGGTTCTAATTTAGCAACTGTTATGGGTGACAATTTAACAATTGAAATCACAAGCACTTACAGCAAAGAGCTCAAGTCGAGTATTAACAGTTATGGAGTAAATGACACTAGTGGAAAAACAATTGGCAAGGGTTACAATATATGCATCGAAGACTCTGATGATAATGATTTTAACGATTTATACATAAACATCATTGCATGGGAAAAAAGGGGATAACCTGATTAATGTCAATAGCTACACGGGTGCATGATAGATAAGGGTGATCGTTGGCAGTGTAGTTGATTCTTATAATGATTATATCTACTCGATCGCTTTTCGGAGAGGTCGAGTTTTTTACGCCCTCACACTCCCAACTTCACCCCTCACAAAACAATAATGCTATCCGTAAAATAGGTTGCTACGTTACCATTCTCTCTCCTAAATTTACATTGTAGGCTTACACGGAGTATTCGAAAATCCGATATTAAACAGAGTAGAAAAGAAATAGAACTGAGAAAAACTGAGTAGAACTGAAAAAAACCGAGTAAGCTCAGCACTACTCAGAAATTACTCAGATTTTTTTATCTTTGTGAAAAGAAATAGAACTGAGAAAAACTGAGTAGAGCTGAGAAAAACCGAGTAAGCTCAGCACTACTCAGAAATTACTCAGCACTACTCAGAAATTTCTCAGCACTACTCATAAATTACTCAGATTTTTTTATCTTTGTGAAAAGAAATAGAGCTGAGAAAAACCGAGTAGTTCTGAGAAAAACCGAGTAAGCTCAGCACTACTCAGAAATTTCTCAGCAAAAAAACTAAAAAACTAAAAAACTAAAAACAATGCAAAAAATCCTACAACCCAGCGGAGGCTACCGAGAGCTGCTAAGTTACAAGAAAGCAACCATAATCTACGATGGAACGCAATATTTTTGTAGTCGTCACCTCTCACCACGAGATCGCACAGTAGATCAGATGGTGCAGGCAGCACGTTCGGGTAAGCAGAATATTGTTGAGGGGAATATGGCAGCAGCTACATCCTCCGAGATGGAGATTAAGCTCACAAATGTAGCACGTGCATCGCTGGCGGAGTTGCTTATCGACTACGAGGATTTTGCAAGGGTTCATAAGTTGGAGGTGTGGGGTTTCGACCACCCTTTGCGCCTAAGGCTCAAAGAGATTAATAGCGACGACAACGCCACTTATGAGAGTTTCCGCAGAGCCATCGAAAACGAAAACACAGAGATACAGGTTAATACGATGTTGTTCTTGATTGACAAAGCGATATTTTTATTGGAGCGACACCTAAAAGTTTTAGAGAAGAGGTTTATTGAGAATGGAGGTATCAAGGAGAGAATGACTCGGGCTAGAAAAAATTACCGAGGTTATTAACTGAGAAAAACTGAGAATGGCTGAGTAATACTGAGTAGAGCTGAGAAAGCTCAGCAATACTCAGTACTACTCAGTACTACTCAGTACTACTCAGTACTACTCAGAAATAACTCAGAAAATTACTCAGAAAATTACTCAAAAAACTACCCAACAATTACCAAGTAAAAAAACTACTCGACTACCAAATGGCAGTCGAGTTTTTTACGCTCCAACCTCTCCCCAAACACCTCTCACAAAACAATCTCGCCCCTCATAAAACCGAGCATAATAAATCCACCAGAACAAATGCCCTAATCATAAAAAATCAGCACAATATTTGCTATTATGTAATAAATATATTACCTTTGCGTTATGAGAACAGTAATACGCAGCAATGAGTTTGACGACTTCTACGAGGGACTAACCTCGAAAGTTAGAGATAAATTAGAGTATGCAATATCTATTCTAATTGAACAAAAGGTAGTAAACAGCAAGTTGGTGAAAAAGCTCGTGGGCAGTGATTTATATGAACTTCGCATATCGGTGGGAAATGAATATCGTGTGATATTGCTCACCATAGACCACGATAATTTAATTGAGGCAACACAGCTGATTTTGCTCAATGGATTTATAAAAAAGTCGACAAAAGATTACAAGAGACAGATAGAGAAAGCAAATAATATTTTAAACAACTTTGAGGTATGAGAAGAAAATTAGACAGCCAAAAATTGGCACAGCTATCGACTATGAACGAGTTGTTGGATCAGAAGTTTGGCGACAAGAGTTCAGCGAGCCGAACAGAGTTTGAGGCAAAATCTCGTGCGTGGTATTATGGCGAGGTGTTGAAAGATGCTCGCAAATCGGCAGGTATAACACAAAAGGAGCTTGCAGAGAAGATTGGCAAAAAACGTGAATATATCGCTATGCTCGAAAGGGGTGAGACAGATATGCAGCTATCCACGTTTATACTAATCACCGAAGCTCTCGGATTGCACTTTTCGTTGTCGTTGGCATAATATGCAGAGCCGATACAACTTGCAATTTTTTTTATCTTTGTGGAGAGAAATAGAACTGAGTAAGCTCAGCAAAACTCAGTATTACTCAGAGATTACCCAGCACTACCCAGCAATTACTAAGTAAAAAACTACTCGACGACCGAATTGGCAGTCGAGTAGTTTTTTTAGCCCCAACCTCACCTAAAAACATTCCCAAAACCATCATTTCACCCCAAAATTTTAGCAATTCGCACCGATTTTCATGTTGTAAATCTTATATTTTATACTTTCGTAAACAAAAAGTGGAAAAATCTATACGAAATAGAATTTGCTACATATTATAAAAGATATACTTAAATTACTGAGGATAAAGGTTTTGAAGTGTTTTTTTAGTGTTTGTAATTTACATATAATCTCAATATGAAAAAAAGTTTATTTATTTTATTACTGTTTTTCTCTATTTCGTCTGTTTTTGGGCAGGGTATTCAGAGTTTAAGGTTGCCGCATGATTATCGTAGAGATGATCTTGACAAAGTTATCGCTGCTATTGGCGAGGATTTAGATATTCGGTTTGTTTACGACAAAGAGTATCTTTCAAAGTATAAGGTGTCGTTTATGCCCAATCTGTATGCTTCCTCAGATAGAGATCATCGTGAATCTACTGTTGGGGATGTGCTTCGCACGCTTAGAAATTCGTGGGATATGGCAACTGAGGTTGGGGATGATGGCTATATCTACATTGCTAAGGATAAAAATCAGCTTAAAGAGCTAAAAAACAGAATTTTATCTACTACGCAAACTCAAATAGAGGAGGTCGTAACCGAAAGAGGTTCGATGACTCCAATAAAACGTAATTTCACCCTCTCTGGTGAGGTTATGGATGTGAAAAATGGTGAGCGTATCCCTTATGCTACAATCTGTATTGACGGAACAACAACTGGTACTATTTCGGATGCTAATGGTAGGTTTACACTTGATAAAATTCCATCCGATACTTGTACTTTAACAATTGCCTATATAGGTTATCTTCCTCAAAAGCTATATTTAACGCCATCTACTGAGAATAAATCGGAGAGGGTATATATCGAGCAGCAACCGCTATCTATTGCAGAGGTGTTTGTCGTAGGGCGTAAAAATGATAAGGCCTTGCAGCAGTATACTGGTGAACATAAGATGAAAATGGCTCCAGAGTCGCTAAAACTTCTTCCTAATATGGGTGAGAAGGATATTATGCGTGGTTTTCAGCTGATGCCAGGGGTGAGTGCTTCGAATGAGAATAGCTCGGGGATGTATGTTCGTGGTGGTACGCCCGACCAAAACCTAATACTATATGATGGCTTTACAATCTACTATGTAGACCATCTTCATGGCTTTTACAGTGCGTTTAACTCTAATGCTATTAAGGATGTACAGCTATATAAGGGCGGATTTGAATCTAAATATGGCGGTAGGCTTTCGAGTGTTACGGAGATTACTGCTAAAGATGGTAGCAACCAATTTACTGTTGGGGGTGAGATAAGCCTGCTAAGTATGAATGTTTATACAGAAATTCCTATTGGCGATAAAGTGACCTCCCTATTTGCTTTTCGTCGCTCTTATCAAGGTTATATGTGGGATAAAATTTCGGGGCAAACTAGCTCAGACGATGAGGTTGTGTTTGTACCACAAGGACCAAATGGTGAGAGTAGTAGTCAGAGCAGTTCGCCAGCATATTTCTTCGATTTAAATGCCAAAATCACCTATACACCTACCGATGACGATATTCTTTCGCTTAGTATATTCAACGGTACCGACTATACCGACAACACTCCAGATTTTAGCTTTGGGGGTGGTGGCCCTGGTGGTGGTAGTGAGATTACAGGCGTTACGATGGACAATTCGGACTACTCAAATTATGGTAACTTTGGTACAAGTTTGCGTTGGAATAGAAAGATTAACAGCAAATGGAGTAGTAATCTGCTTGGTAGTTTCTCAAATTTCTATGCCACACGTGACCAGACTCGTTCGCTAACAGTTACAACCGATAGCTCTACCGAAACAACCGAATCGGGCACTATTGAAGAGAATATGCTGTATGATTTTAGCCTTAAAAACGACTGGAAGTATCAGTTAAACAATCAGCACACCATCGAATTGGGTGCATTTGGTACATACTACGACATATCCTATAGCTACTCTATCAATGAGGATGAAAAATTGCTCGACAAATATAATAGTGCGCTTTTAATGGGTGTGTATGCACAAGATAAGATTTCGTTTATGGATAGTAGACTAGTATTTACTCCTGGTATGCGTATCAACTATTTTACATCTAACAATAAGGTATATTTCGAACCTCGACTTGCTGCTAGCTACAAATTAAACAACGAAATAACTGTAAATGGTGCAACAGGTATATTCAATCAATATGCCAATAGAATTGTAAGGGAGGATATACTTTCGGGAAATACCGATTTTTGGATTTTATCGGATGGAGAGACTATTCCTGTGAGTCAGTCAAAACATTTCAATCTTGGAGTAAACTACGATCTTCCAGAGTATCTATTTAGCGTTGAGGGGTACTACAAATTAAACTATGATATTACGGAATATAACTTGCGATATGAGTCAGATTCTTCTATGCCGGGTCAATCTTCGACAAGTGAGAGCCAAGTGTCAGAGAGCTTCTATGTAGGCGATGGCTACGCTACAGGTGTTGAGTTTTTGGCTCAGAAAAAATCAGGGAATCTTAGCGGTTGGGTGAGTTATACGCTAGGTCAGGTTAAAAACTGTTTTCCTGCTCAGTCCGACCAATACTACTTTGCCTCACAAGACGTAACACACGAATTAAAGATGGTGGGAATATATAGATTTGGTAATTTTGACTTCTCTGCAACTTGGATTTACTCTACTGGTAGACCTTATACCGCACCGCTTGGAGCTTATGAAATTGAGGGAGCTGGAGGTAATACAGAGACCTATTTTGCAGTAAGTGATAGAAACACTTTTAGGCTTCCCGACTACCATCGCTTAGATCTTGCTGCTAGCTATCGTTTCGATATTTTTGGCACTAAAGGACGACCAAATATGATTGGTGTTTCGCTATTTAATGCCTACAATCGTCAAAATGTGAGTGCTAAACAGTTTGAAATAGTTGATGATACAATCCTTGAATCGAATATCAACTACCTTTCAATAACTCCTAACGTTTCTCTATCTTTTAAATTCTAGTGGATTATGAAAAAAATATTATATATACTTATTGCACTACTAATTGTATCGTGTCAGCCAACTTTAATAGCAGAGTTTGAAGATCAACCTGTTGTTAGTTGCTATTTAGAACAGGGAATTTCGCCTGTATTGACAGTTCAAAAGCTAATATCACTACGTGATGATGTTGAATATAGCGATGAAGATGTCGATAAGCTATTGATTACTATTACCGACAACTCTACAGCTCAAAGTTATCAACTTGATGCCTTAGGTGATGGGCAGTACCAAAATAGCTCGCTTATAATCGAAGAGGGTGGAGAGTATAGCCTAGAATTTACATATAACGGTAATCTAATTACCTCTTCTACTACTGTTCCTACACTGCCTGTAAATGTTGATTTTTCAACTAGCTATATATATGTAAGCACTCCTACAGGTCCCGATTCTGATAGTAATATAGATGTTACTTGGGATAATGAAGAGGGTGATTACTATATAGTTGAGGGTTTTACGACAAGTACAAATCCTATTATAGAAGATGATTCTACTTCCACTAAAAGCGTTCGACTTAGCTATACACAAGGCGAATCTTCGTCACTATCAAAATCGTCATTTAACTACTATGGAAGCTACGAAATGTCAGTTCTTCATATAACTTATGAATATGCAATATATAGTCAAGGCACTGGTAGCTCTTCGTCCGATTTAGTCGATATTAGAGGTAATATTGATGGCGGGTATGGTATCTTTACAGGTATTGGTCGTGAGGTCAAGTCTATTTCTATTAAGTAAAAAACTATAGGGAACTTCTATAATCTCTCAAAATACAGAATTTAGAACTCCCCTACATATATTAGGCACCTAACCATTTGTAAATTAACTAAATAGAAGTTTTGTAGATAATCCTTTAGCGGATGACCCAAAAGTCCCTAAAATAGACAAATAACCCTTGTTACAAGCTTGTGGCAAGGGTTGTTTGTGTAAAAAAATGAGTGCTTTTGTGTCATCCCCTAATGTTTTAAAACCATTAACTATTATCTACGAAGCTCGTTTGCCGAAGTGTTATAATAATTACGACCTGTGGCAGTTTCTAAGTTATCGGCAAGGGCGTTAAGTGCATCGGCTTTCAGATATTTATACTCTTTGTTTTCTGAATCTAAGGCTATAAGACGGTCGGAAAGTTCTGCACACCATTGATAATCGCCCTCACTTAGTGCAGTGCGTGCAGCCTCCTCAAGTTTGTCGATACCTCCGAGAAGTTTTGCAAACTTTTCAGCTTCAACCTTTGGCGAAAGTGGTCGAAGTGATGTTGCATTGCCATCAAACCAACCCAAATAACCGTTAAAAATATTGCGGATTGCCCACTCTTGACGACCATAATACTGCACTAGGTTTGGATGTGATTTAAGCGGCTCTGGAAGTGCTGCGTATTCTACTAATTCGTCGGGAGTAAGCCCTTTGTTCATCCCTTCGATGGTTTTGTCGAAAGTATATTTAATAGCATCACGAAGTGTAGTAACTGCACTTTTAACCTCCTCTTTACCTATGATTGGGCGTGTGTGTCCTTGTGCCATAGCCTCTGCTGGATACTCTAAAACGGTGTCAAGTGCTTCAATCCACTTCGAAACATCACGATACTCTGTACCACGAATAGCGTATAGATTTGGGAACGACTTGTAGAATTGGTCACCTGGGAATATTATCTTTTTCTCAGGATACCATATCAAAAGATGGTCGTTAGTTTCGCCATAGGTGCGAATAAGTTCTAATGTAATGCCCGAAATAGTAACTGTTTGAGAATCTTCACTTACAAAATTTGTTATCGCACTCTTGTCGAATGGTTTGTACTGAGCATAAGCCAAATCAAACTCCTCGCTATCTCCCTTATATTTTCCTCCTGGATAGACAAGAGGTGCAACTCCATTGTTTATACGAACCTCAGGCGATAGTGTCATACCATTTTGACGGTGACCTCGAGGATTATTAAACCCTGCTGCATTTGGGAAGTCATTTTCACGACCGAAACTCTCTGATGCCCAAATTTGCGGTGTGTTATCCTCTAAAAATGCAGGTACCCCCATTGTATGATCGCCATGACCATGTGTAAAGATAATTCCTGTAATAGGTTTGTCGGTAATCTTGCGAAACTCTTTATATACCTCAGCCGATGATTGGGCAACTTTACCTGCATCTATAAGCACAACACCATCATCACCGATAATCATAGTTATATTAGAAGCGTCGTAACCTGAGGCTGTATATACATTATCAGAAAGTTTGATAATCTCTTTGAGAAACTCTTCGTTGCGCTCAATTAGCTGACGTGTGGCTGCTGTCTGTTCAGAAATAGGGGTGTTAATTGTCTGTTGTGCAGAAGCTGCCGAAATTATTGCCATTGCTGCTAAAGTTAAAATTGATTTTTTCATTTTATTGATTATTTTGATTGTTTTATTAGAAGTTCCCTTATACTAAGTAGAGTAAAACAATTATTGCCATATTTTTAACAGCACTTTTGGAGCGATATTTTTCACTATTAAATTTCAATGTAGAACCACTATATTTTCAATTCAATAGCAAAAAATCTCATTTCCAATAGCACTATTAAAAACACACCAATAATTATTTTACACTACTTAATTATACTGCAAAGGTAGTGTGTAAAAAAGAGAATTTTGGTGATAAATGTTACCAAATCAATAAAAAATCGTAACTTTGTACTATGGATAATTTAGATTTTAACTTTTTTTGTCGAGATTGCAAAAAATCGGATGAATATAAGAGAGTAAACTGCTTTGTGAAATATCGAGTACGAAAATTCGATAAAGGCGACCATATTGCCTTTAAGGGCGATAGGGTAGAGGAGCTTGGGGTATTGACACAAGGTCAGATTCGGGTGTCGTTTGTGTTAGAGACTGGGCTTGTTATTCGCTCAATGTTGCACGAAGCTCCATATCCTATAGGAGCAGTAGCTCTGTTTTCAAAAAATAATCGATACAGAGTTGATATTGATGCAATTGAAAAGTCGGCAGTGGTTAGTGTGCCACGAGAGGAGGTTGAGAGGCAGATGATAGAGTGTAGAGATTTTATGAGAAGTTATATCGATTATGCAACCTCTCGCTTAGATATGTTTACCGAGCATCTTTCAATCTTAGCACAGCGAAGCATTAAATCTAAATTAGCATACTATATACTAATCTGTTCGGATGGCAAGCAATATAGATTTTCAAAAAATATCAAAGATTTAGCCGATTATTTATGCGTTGAACGTCCCTCGTTATCTCGTGTAATAGCACAATTTGTTGCGAGTGGTATCATTACTTATGATGGTAAAGAGGGTAAAATTCTTGATAGTTCAGCTTTAAAGGAGTTTGTTGAATAGATGTAATTTAAGGGAACTTCTAAAAATCGAATAAAACCAATTATTAGAACTCCCTTTAAAAGATATCTATCTAAAACAAAACGTGGGGTTGTTACAGACGTAGCAGGGCTACGTCTCTACTGCCGAGTCGACACAAGTTTGGATTACTAAAGGCAAATTCGCTAATACGCCTACGCAAAAGCAGTTTTAAAATCAACTAACGATATTTTCCACCTGCTACATCTTCCAATATTTTAAGATAACTCTCATAGCGATAAGCCGATAATTCACCATTTTCTACCGCCTCTTTTACTGCACAACGAGGCTCGTGAGTGTGGGTGCAGTTGTTAAAGGCACACTCCGATGAAAATGCAAAAATATCTGGCATATAGTGCGAAACCTCCTCTTTTTCAACATCTAATAGTCCAAACCCTTTGATTCCTGGGGTATCGACAAGATATTGAGAGTCGTTAATTTTAAACATCTCCGAAAAGGTAGTTGTATGTTTACCTTTTTTGTGGTAATCCGATATTTCACCGCTTTTTACATCCAAATCGGGAGCTATAGTCTTGATTATTGTCGATTTTCCAACCCCAGAGTTGCCAGCAAAAAGCAATATTTCGCCACTTTGTTCAATATGAAGTTGCTCAATACCAAAGTTTTTCAGTGCTGAAATTTCGACAACTCTATAGCCAGCCTGCTCATAAGGAAGTTTAAAACTATCTATATAGGCACGGTAATCGGGATGAGTAAATAGGTCGATTTTGTTGATTACAATGGTAACAGGAACTTTGTACATCTGACAACTTAAAAGAAATCGGTCGATAAATTCGCAATTTGTAACAGGAAAATCGATTGTCACTACCAAAAATGCCATTGATACGTTGGCAGCTATAATATGCGACTCTTTTGACAGGTTTGTAGCCTTGCGAATTACATAATTCTTGCGCTGAACCACTTTTGTTATTACCCCTTGTGTCTGCTGCTGCTCGTCGCTCTCTTTGTCGAACTCAACCAAATCGCCAACAGTAATTGGATTAGTGGAGCGAACCCCTTTCATACGCATTTTACCACGTATACGACACTCATAGAGTGATAATGTTTCTCGCTCTTCAACTTTATACCAACTACCTGTTGCTTTTATTACAATTCCTATCATATATTAATATTAGAACAAAATTTAAATGTGTTACAAATTGATTTTATCAAACTCTTTTGATACACTTTTTTCTATTTTTTTGTAGTAATCTGTGACAAAATCTATATTAGATAAAAAGGTATCTGCTACACTTTCTACAATTGGTGATGCTTTTGAGGAGTTGATATTTTTTTGCGATACCCATCCGAAATTTTGATTCAGAGCCAAAAAGGCAGTATAAATCACACTCATAATAAGTGCTGTTTTAAGGAGTGAAGCAAGCGCACCCAACATGCCATTAATTGCACCTAACCCTGAAAATCTCAAAAGTCCACTCGCCACCTTTGCAATTAGATAAACTGCTAGTAAAGAGACGCAAAATAGCGCAATAAAGGCTATTATAACTGCTATAGATTGGTCAATATCAATATGAGTAGCTAGCGATGTACTAAATCTATTGGCAATATAAATACCAATAATTATTCCGAGTATCCCACACAACTCCACAACCAAACCATTCTTATACCCACGGTAAAGAGCAATTAGTGCAATTATAATAAAAATTATATCTATTACATTCATCTTCCAAAAAATTAATAATTTATAATTTATTATTTATAATTTATAATTTATAATTATCCTCTCGACATAGATACACGTGGTGCACGCTCAAACTCGTGCTCTCTGTCAAAAATATAGCGATAAGTGGTATGAGTTTTATCACGAGTAGCACCTACATACTTTTCGACCATACGTATCATAAGGGGATTGAAATCGCCAACCCATGCCAAACTTATAGAATCGTAGCTAATGACACCTTTATCAACCTCATCTCTAAAACCGTTGATAATACCCGACTCAATACCCTTGCCTTGATGTTCTGGAACCACTCCAAAAATAAGTCCCATAGCGTTGCGAGCAGTTTTTTTGATTTTTAGAGCATAAAGGAAGCGAAGAGTATTTATAAAGCCCATTTTCCCTTTTAGTGGCTGAATAAGAGGGTTAATATCTGGAATCATAATAAAGAAACCAATAGCTTTACCCTCATAGTATGCAAAGAAAATCAGCTTTTTATCGATTATTGGTCGAAGTTTGTTCATTAAAGCTTGTGCATCTTCGTCGGTAATCTCGGCAACATCAAATTTTGCCCACGCCTTGCGGTAGATATTACAAAAATCTCTAGCTACATCGTCCAAATTACGTGAACTTACATCTTTAAATTCATATAGAGGATTTTCTTTTAATCTACGTGCCTTTTCGACAACCACAGGATTAAGTGTTTCGCCATCCATACCACGAGAGAATGAGTAACCCTCGAAAAAGTTTTTAAAACCGTAATTTTCAAAAAGTTCTTTATAATATTCGTAGTTGTAGTTCATACCATAGTTAGGGAAAGTGTAACCTTCGGTGAGTAGTCCCCACCAAGTTTCACGATCGCCAAAATTGATTGGACCATCCATTGCATTCATCCCTTTCGACTCATTCCACGCCTTTGCAGCATCGAAAAGCATATTTGCAACCTCTTGATTGTTGATGCACTCAAAAAATCCACATCCCCCTACCATCAAATCTTTAAAAGGTGCTGTATCTAAGTTATAAAACGCAGCAATACGTCCAACGCACTCGTTGCCATCAAAAGCAAGAAATTTTGTAGCCTCTCCTTTGGCATACATTTTGTTCTTTGCAGGGTTGAAAACAGATTTAATATCAGACTCTAACGGTGCAACCCAATTACTGCAACCAGCATAAATTTTATGCGCCATTTTTAGGAATATCGCCTCCTCTTGTGAGGTTTTTACCTCTTTTACTATGTAATTCGCCATATTTTTTTTACTTTTGCGCCAAAGGTACAAATTTTTTGTAACGTAACGAAGAGATTTTTAGTTTTTTTAAAAACATCAAAGAAATATATGAGACAAGAACAATTTAGCTGGGTAATCGACCGCTTTGACGATATAAAGGTGTTGAGATATAAAGTTCCAGGCTTTGAAGAGCTTGATTTAGGCAGGAAACAGCTTATTTATCACCTCTATAAAGCTGCACTTTGGGGTAGAGATATATTTACAGATCAAAATTTTCAGTATAACCTACCTATTCGCTCTTTGTTAGAGAAAATTTATCTCTCGAATGATATAGATAAAGAGTGCAGTGAGTTTAAGTTTTTGGAAAAATATCTTAAAAAAGTGTGGTTTGCAAATGGAATACATCATCATTACTCTTCTGAAAAATTTATTGCTGAATTTTCACGAGAATATTTTGTAAATTGCGCAAAAACCGTGGGCGAAACCTCCGAAAATATTGAGCTTTATAGTCATATTATTTTTGATGATTGCTATAAAGTTAATTGCAGCCAAAATCGTGAAAACGACCTGCTTTTAGCTTCATCTTCAAATTATTACAGAGGAGTAACGCAAGCAGAAGCCGAGCAGTTTTATGGAGATATGGCAGAAAAAGGCGACAAATTACGCCCTATATCGTATGGTTTAAATTCTCGATTAGTAAAAAATGAAAACGGTGAGTTAGAGGAGATTGTTTATAAAGTTGGAGGGCTTTATAGTGGAGAGATTGAGAAAATTGTGGAGCATCTTACTGCTGCAACCGAGTTTTGTGAAAATTCGAAGCAAAGAGCTGTTATCGAGTCGTTAATAGAGTATTATAAAAGCGGAGATTTAGCTGTTTTCGACAAATATAACATTCTTTGGCTTGACGATAAACAGTCGCATATAGATTTTGTAAATGGATTTATTGAGGTTTATGGCGATCCACTAGGTTATAAGGCTTCGTGGGAGGCAAATGTCAATTTTATAAATCTGGAGGCTACACGTCGCACTGAGATTATTAGCTCTAATGCTCAATGGTTTGAAGATAATTCGCCAATAAATCCAAAATATAAAAAAAGCGAGGTTAAGGGGGTGTCGGCAAAGGTTATTACCGTGGCTGCAATTGGTGGCGACTGTTTCCCTGCAACTCCAATAGGAATTAATCTTCCAAACTCTGATTGGTTGCGTAAAGAGTATGGCTCAAAAAGCGTAACTATCCAAAATATTACCGATGCCTATGCTGCCGCCTCTTTAGGCGATGGTTTTGCCAAGGAGTTTACTCTTAGGAGTGAAGATTTAGAGATTGCAGAGCGTTATGGCGCACTAGCAGGTAATCTTCACACCGACCTACATGAGTGTCTGGGTCATGGCTCAGGTCAGTTAGCTCAGGGGGTTAAAGGCGATGAGCTTCGAAACTATGGTTCTGCTCTTGAAGAGTCACGTGCCGACCTATTTGCTCTCTACTATTTGGGTGATGAAAAACTAATTGAGCTTGGAATTGTCGATAGTATGGAGGTGATGAAAGCTGCCTACTACAACTATATTTTTAATGGTTTGATGGGGCAACTTGTAAGAATCGAAAAAGGAAAAAATATTGTGCAGGCTCACATGCGAGATAGACAGATGGTAGCTTCGTGGTGCTACGAACAAGGTAGGGAGAATAAAGTTATAGAGATTGTCGTTAAAGATAATAAACGCTATGTAGTAATTAACGATTACGCTGCTCTTCGCTCACTATTTGCCGAGCTGCTTTGTGAGGTGCAACGCATTAAAAGTGAGGGAGATTTCGAGGCTGGACGAGATTTAATCGAAAATTACGGGGTAAAAGTTGACGATAATCTTCATAGTGAGGTTTTAGAGCGTTATGCAGCCTTAGATTTAGCACCATATAGCGGATTTGTAAATCCTCGCTACACTCCAATTATTGAAGGTGGCGAGATTATAGATATTGAGGTTTCATACAGCGACAGCTTTGCGGAGCAGATGTTGGAATACTCGGAACAATTCATAATTCATAATTAATAATTCATAATTTTGAATTATTAAATAGTATACAATATAGATGAAAACATTTTTAAGGATATTTCAATACGCCCACCCAATTGCAAAATTTGCAATTCCATACTTTATTTTGGTGATAATTCACGCTATTTTCAATATGCTAAATTATGCCTTAATAATTCCGCTTCTTACCACTCTTTTTGATGGTACAGCGATGCAAAATCCTGTTACTCAATTGCCAAAATTTTCGATTTCGGCAGAGGCTTTGCAAGATACAATCAAATATTTTGTCTACGACCGTTTTGGTGCAAATTATTCGATAAAAGATGTACTAAAATTTATTAGCTGCTTGGTTGTAGGCTCGGTAATGATTAGCAACGTTGCCCGTTATTTTTCTCAAAAAATAATGGAGAATTTTAGGATTCATACCCTTGAAAATCTTCGTAATGCACTATTTAGCAATGTAATGCGCCTAAACGTGCGTTTTTTTAGCAACGAGCGTAAAGGTGATATTTTGTCGAAACTCACTTCTGATATTACGCAGGTGCAATTTTGCGTTACAAACACTCTACAGGTGGCATTTAAAGAACCGGCTCTTATTATTTGCTATTTTATTGCACTAATCGGGATTTCGGGAAAATTAACGCTTTTTACCCTTGTTTTCCTTCCTATTACTGCTGGAATTATAGGTTTTATCGTTAAAAAACTTCGTCGAAAAGCTCAAAAAGGGCAAGAGGCACTTGGCGATATGATTACCATTGCTGAGGAGTCGCTTTCGGGTGTAAAAGTGGTTAAAGCTTATGGTATTTCAGATTATGTTACTGATAAATTTAAGGCTAAAAATGCTGAATTTTCGCAAATAATGCGCTCTATGGCTACACGTCAGCAGATGGCATCGCCAATGTCCGAATTTTTAGGAGTTTCGGCTGTTGCAGTGATACTAATTTATGGTGGTGGTATGGTTGTCGGCGGAGAGATAGAAGCTGGGGCATTTATTGCATATATCGCCATGTTTTCGCAGATTACACGTCCTGCACGTGCTATAGCCGATGCTTTTAGTAATATTCATCAAGGTTTGGCTTCTGGCGATAGAGTTTTGGAGCTTATTGATAGCGAGCCAGAGGTTAGTGATGATGAAAAAGAGATGGTTCTCGATTTTAAAGATAAAATTGAGTTTCGAAATGTACATTTTGCATACGAAGAGAAAGAGGTTATCTCTGGAATTAGTTTTGAGATAAAAAATGGCGAAACTGTAGCGTTGGTTGGTAGCTCTGGAGGTGGTAAAAGTACTATTGCCGACCTAATTCCTAGGTTTTATGATGTTTCGAGCGGTGAAATATTGATTGATGGAGTAAATATTCAAGAGTATAAACTTAGCTCGCTTCGTGCTCAAATGGGTATTGTTTCGCAAGATGTTGTGCTTTTTAATGATACGATTGGTAGTAATATTGGTCTTGGAAAAATTGATTCCAGCTCTGAGGAGATTAAGCGTGCAGCAGAAGTGGCAAATGCAGCCCAATTTATTGAGGAAAGCGATGGTGGGTATGATACAAATATTGGCGATAGAGGTACAAAGCTATCGGGAGGGCAGCGACAAAGATTGAGTATTGCACGTGCAATCTTAAAAAATCCTAAAATTCTGATTTTAGACGAAGCGACTTCTGCACTTGATACCGAAAGCGAAAAATTGGTACAACACGCTCTTACCTCACTTCTAAAAAACAGAACTTCGCTAATAATTGCACATAGATTGAGTACAATTCAGCATGCAGATAAGATTTTAGTTATAGATGGTGGAAAAATCGCTGAAAGTGGTTCTCACGACTCTCTAATGGATCAAGGTGGTATTTATCGCCGACTTGTTGAGATGCAGATTAAAAAGGATTAGAGATTAGAGGTTAGGGTTTAGAGATTAGAGGTTATGGTTGTTTAATTATTAAAATATATGAGATAATGGTAAAAAAGGTAAAACAGATAGTGCTGATTGCAGCTCTAATGCTATTTGTAAATGGAGTTTGGGCACAGCGACTTATATACAATAAACATATACCTCATATCGAAATTGAGTCGATAATTAAAGGTAAACCTATTGAGAAGGGTAAGGCTATATATATCGATTTTTTTATCTTAAATAGCGACCAAAATAGTCGAGAACTTGCTGCTTTAGAGAGCTTTGCTGCACGATATAGTGATAAAGTAAATTTTGTGTTGATAGTCAAAGATAACAAAGAGGATGTTGAGAGCTTTTTTAAAGAAAAACCTGTAAGTTACTCTATTTATTACGACCTTGAAGGGTCGACTTTTAGCTCTTTTGGAGTTAAATTTGTGCCACTATCGGTTTTGTCTGACAAAAAAGGCAATTTTATCTGGCAAGGGAAAAGTAGCTCGCTTAGCGACGAGATTATTCGTATGGCATTTTAAAGGGAAATTCGCAAAACCCTTTTGCAAATTTCCCGCACAATTTTTGAAAAAAATTGTGCGCTCATCGTCTCGAAGAGCGATGAAGGCGTGTTTTTGTTCACTTTTTTTAAAAAGTGTTAAATATAGTTTTTTAATCACCTCCATTTTTGCACAAAAGTGCAAAAATGGAGGTGATTAAGAGGTTTTTTATGAGTATAACTATTTGTAAATTAACTTAATGTTAGTTTTGCAAATCACCCTTTAAAATTGTTCAACTTCCAAAAAACATTCATATCAAGTAGTAAACAAACGAGGGTGACTTCAATTAGAGTCCCCTCTTTTTAACGTAACTCGCTGATTAACAATATCTGTTTATTGGTGAAAAGCACGACTCCTACATAGGAGACTACATAGAGCCTATTTTTCGTGGTCATTTCACTGCCACAAAGGTATGCAAAAATTCTGACAAATTAG
>JAWXTR010000060.1:0-18461 GCA_044433365.1 Rikenellaceae bacterium | reverse complement strand
TCCAATTCACAGCAAAGACAAGCACGATAACAGCAATTGGCGTTATATAAGCACCCACAAGGTCGGGCAGTTGGTGTGCCAAAAAGGTCTCGGTGCGAGAGGCACTATCATTGACCGTGCGGCGCAGACGACCGCTGGCATTTGCCGAGAAATAACCCAACGGCAACTTCATAAGGTGCGACATAGCAGCGACTCGAATGTTGGTAGCTATGCGGAATGCTGACTTGTGGGTGCATAGCAGAGCTACAATATAAATAAGTATCGACCCAATAGCCGTTGCCACAGCCATCGCAGCGTAGCGAAGGGCATCACTATCGCCACTAATGGCAGGATATGAGGTGAACAGCTCCTTCACGCAGAGCCAAATAAAAACAAAGGGGAGTAGCCCCACGACGGCACTCACACCCGATAGCACCATTCCAATGATAGTGTAGTGCTTAACGCTCGGCCCATAGTGAAATAGCCTACTCACAATAGATGATTTTTCTCTTTCATAGATGTTTATTATTAAATTTATATTTTCTCAAAAACGAACATATTTCAAAATTTTTCACAATCGGGTAGGAGCAGTGGGATTATTTCCCACTGCGACCTCCCACACCACCACGCATGCGGTTCCGCACGTGGCGGTTCCTCGCTTTGACATCATTACTGACGTGTTTGTTGTTTTTGTTTTCAGTTATGCCTCTGAACTATGCGCTCCTCTATACTCTTCGGATTCCGTCCTATCCATTTAGAGGTAGCAAGTACATCTGCGGTACTCTATTCTGCATTCATCATTCAGTAAAGGGTAACATTCATTTACTTACAAACTGCGAGGTTCAGTCCTTCGCAAATCAGCTCGTAATCCGCTACTATGACCTCGGCTGACTTCTCACAACAAGCTTTACTCCGTGCTACTGTTTCTTTCCGCTTCGCACGTCTGTGAGACCTCCCCAGTTAAGAACGAACTCTTTCCGCCTTATACCTGCCAGATTTACTAATGGTGATTCCGAATAGCTATAGGGACTTTGTTTCGTTTTGCAAACTTACCCTCACCACCAGCCTTAATATCTGGTTTCTGTTCGTCAGGTCAGACTTTTGCCGCCGACTTCCTTCAGATTCCACCTCACGATGGACACCCTTGTCTTGGGCTATGCGCTTCCCACTATTAGGGCACGCTCGGGACTTATACCCGTTAGAGTTCGCCCATGCTGGGCGAACAAAAGAGAGAGAGCTTATATCTTCATAAGCTCCATCCATCCTGCAACTTGAAATTGCACAAACTCTTCTATTGCTATTTTTGTTTTATCTTTTGTCATAATATTTGTTGCTAATAGTTCATGCCAATAAAGGTTTGAAAAACCTTCTTCCGCTTTTTGCGAGCGGAGCGAAGCCGTGAACGCAAGTGAACGATTTTTGCCAGCCCAAAGGGCGTGCTTTTTCTAAAAAAGCATTAACAAAAGTTATTTTTTTACAACTCTGATTGCAAAAATAGCTCAAAATAGCTCAAAAATTTCAAACCTTTATTCGCATAGTTCATACAACGACAGATTTGTGAGTGTTAATAGTCTGAGGAATGTATCAGAAAAATCACACTTTACATCGGGGTATCGACGTTTTAGTTCCACAAAAAACTCTTTGCCATCTCTCATCATCTCGTCACAATACTTATCTTTAAAGTTGGCATACGCAGAGCCTTGCGAGCAGGTGAATAGCAATTTATATGGTACTCGATATTTGATTATATGCGCCAAATAATCACCTATAATACTCTGGTGATGCTCTTTGTTGGTGAGTACCATAATATCCTCTATCTCCTCTGCGTGATATTTATCCCCCGCAGTGAATAATTTATCCAACGCAGGCTTTACAATCGCCCCAAAAATATCATTCTTATTCTTGAAGTAGTTGTAGATATTGCTCAGACCAACCCCCGAATCCTTAGAGATGTCACGCATAGATACTCCACTAAACCCTCTGCGAAGAAAGAGTTTACAAACCACAGATAAAATCTGCTCTCTTACTATATCTTTTTGTGTTTGCATTTAAAGTGAACGCCGTTCGTTAATTATAGTGCAAAGGTAGGGCGTTTACGCCTCGTTGTCAATAGCTATTGTTAGGTATTTTAATAATTTTTTTGCCTCTAAAACAGGAGTTGAGTCACAGCTAATAAACATTTTAGCTGTGACTCAACTTTTATCCCTTGTCTGAGATTTTTGTGGTAACTATTATGACCTACTCATCATGGTCATGCTCCTCGGCGTCGGCTGTGATTGCTATACTACGCGCAACGTAGCTCTCATTGCCCGATGTGTCGTAGCAGTAGATCATAAGGTGATAGTCACCATAAGCAGCAGTCGCAGGGATTTCGACGTGGATATGCTGATGTGAGTTTCTAAGACCTAGCATATCTATATCAAGATCGTCCGATGTCATATTGTAGTAGAATGCGTTCTCTGTATCAGTGTTGTAGTTCTCATCGTGATCGTGGTCTGCATCGCTATCGTCATCCGAATCTGTGTCGTGGCTATGTCCATCAAAGGCATTATGTATATTGATCTTGAATGATGCCAAAGCCGTGTCGTCGCTCAAATCCATCTCTACACATATTTCAGAACCCGGCAAGAACTCCTCACCATCTTCAGGTTCACTAAGTTCTATTACAGGTTTGGTTGTATCTCCATCTTTATCGCAAGATACAAATATTAAAGATGAGAATATTAGAGTTGCTACTGCAAAAATTGTTGCTGGTTTCATAATTTAATTGATTTTAAATGGTATTTTAATTGATAATTGAAAATTTCGTCCTTCTTCAGGAATCTCCACATAGCGATAGTAGCTTAAGTGGTTTAAGTATTTAGTATTAAAGATATTGTCTACTGAGGCTACCATGGTAGTTCCTTCAGAGATAAATGGTAGTGCAACAACAGCACGAAAACCAAAGAGATTTGCCCCTGGTGTCGGATCTTCGTTGCGACCGACATTGTTTTGATCTGCCACCATCTTCCACTCTGCCGAGAGGGAGAACAACTCTTTGTGCCATGATATTTCGTTGCGCAGGGTGGTTGGTGGAGTGAATGTTATGGATATGCGCTCATCTATATTGCATGAATAGGTGTACTCTACGCTCGCCTTGTATTGCCATTGCTTTGATAGGTTGACGGAGAATGCTGCCTCACCACCTGCAAAGAGAGCCTCGCACTGTGTGTAGCGATATATCTGCCCTGCATGGGGCAATACCGACCACTCTAAAGTTGGTTGTAGATAGATATATGAAGCGTACCAACTCACATATGGCGAAAGCGAAATAGAGAGTATGTCGTTTGAATATTCATACCCCAAATCTGCCTGCCAACCTCGCTCCGAGTCAAGTGTAGGATCACCCTGCTCGTGCCTAAAAGAGCTGTGATGTACTCCATTAGCGACAAGCTCATTGGCATTTGGAAGTCGAAAACTTCGCCCAATATTTGCCCTGAGTCTATTTTGAGTATTAACACTCCATACTCCACCTAGCGAGAGTGAATAATCACCAAAGTTTCGATCTAGGTTGTAGCTTCGCATCTCATTTGCCTCGACCACACTCTCGTTGTATCCTTGAGAGTATAGATAATCAACAAGGTATTCATCTTGATACTCATCAACAGATATATTTCCAAAGTCGTAGCGCACGCCACCACTTAGGCGAAAGGCATCACTTACCTCAAAATTTGCAACATACGCAACGCCTGTTGTAAATCTTCGATAGGCTGGAATCAGAAACGAGTACCCCCCTATTTGGTTATCTTGATATGCCGCACTCCACGCCACCTCGCTACTAAGTCGATATGAATGGTCGATGTGAACCTTCGCATCAGAGCTGAAGTTTTGCAGGGCAAGAAGTATCTCTAAATCGGGGTCAACTTCGGGTATTGTCTGAGTTGAGTAGTGGGTATGAAACTCACTATGCTCTTCTCTATGGTTATTCTGGTAACCCAAGTCCCAGCTCACCCAACCTCCGCTCCACCAATATTTGTTGAGCGATAAGATTTTGAGGTGATTCACTGTACTATATGGCAAATCAATATTTCGCAGATTGCCATCGTCGTAGACCCTTGATGGGTCGGGAACACCGTGTGCACCGGGGTAAAATCCAGCTTTTTGGTAGGCATTACTGAGCGATATAGCGGATGTGAAGTTTGAACCTCCATATCTTGTGTATAATGAAGATGACCTCTCGAACCCTGCAGTGTTATTTACTCGCCCATCGGTAATAGGCATGATTTGGGTAAGATAGACAACGTGGTCAGTCGGTACAGCAAAGTCCGCAAAGTGTTGTTCGGAGTGACGAGCCTTAACAAACCATCGCCCCTTTTTAAGCCCCATCATAAGCGAGCCTCCAAGTAGACCATTGACAGAACGGCCAATAAGATCGACCTCACCAAAGACACCATCTGATGACGGCAACACAGGTTGAAGGATCTCCACAACTCCACCCATAGCATCGCTACCAAAGAGTAGAGAAGATGAGCCTTTGCGAATATTAACTCTCTCAACATTAAAGGCATCAATCTCCAAGCCGTGGTCTGCTCCCCACTGCTGTCCTTCCTGCTTTATACCACCCTCGATGACACTCACACGATTGAATCCCATACCTCGTATCATAGGTTTTGAGAAACCTGAACCAACGCTCATTGACTGCACACCGGGGATATACTCCAAGCTCTTCATCACATTACCAGAGAAGTTTCTCGCAATATCCTCCTTTTCGACTATTGCAATCGAGAGTGGGTTTGTTTGCTGTTCTCTCTTCTGGATATTACCCATTACAACAACTTCGTCTATAGTTTGTTGATGTATGCTGTCAGCACTTTGCGCAAAAGAGAATGTAGCGACACACAGAGCCAGAACGTATAAAATAAATTTTAAACGCATATCTATAATATAATGTATAAACACGATGAGTCTATCCTTAACAGTTAAAGGCAGACACATTATAATAACTTTTAAATTATAGAGTATGGAGGCGCACGAGATGTACGTGCTATGATGTAATTGTTGATATCTTTGGAGATATACTGGACTAAAAGCGTTGAAATTAAGCAGATGACAAAAGTTATTATAATGTTATCTGCTTTATTAAATAGAGATAATTCAAAATTACATATCTTGCAATCGTGATGATTATGTTCCTCGCTACTACCACAATCAGATGAGTGGCAACAAGAGTGAGTAGAGTGAATATATATGTGTACAGAGCTGCCAATCAATAATGTCACCATTACTGATAGCACAAATAGTGTAACTAATCTGATTGCTGTTCTTTTATTCAATGTAACCGTCTCCACACTCACGCAAATATAGTACAAAATTCATTACGCTGCACTTATTATTGATAAGTATTTAGGAATAAAAAATTACCTAATTTTGGCTATTGTGTCAATTAAAGAATATTACGATCTTTACACTATTAAATAAAATAAGAAAAATGGAAGATATTCACGCACACGAAGTACTTCATATGATGGAGGGAAACAATTATGCTTCAAAGGAGATTTTGAAGCAAGCTATTATAGCTAAATTTGGAGTGGAACAGACGTTTCGTTCTTGCTCTGTTAAGGGCTTAGGCATAGAAGCTCTGGTCGATTTCTTAGAGTCAAAGGGGAAGTTTAAACCCTCTTTGGGTGGCTTTACAATGGATATTACAAAAGTTTGTGGTGGATACAAGAAGAGTTATGATACGCCTTCATTAAACGTTACTAAATAGATACAATGGGATACTTTAACGAATTACTATCAATCCTAAATGAGATGTCACCATATCTCTTGTTGGGATTCTTTATCTCTGGACTTTTACACGTCTATGTGCCAAAGAGTATATAACTCGTTTTTGCATCGTAAAGGGTTTCGGTCGGTGCTTGGAGCTGCTGCATTGGGTGTACCACTACCTTTGTGTTCGTGCGGTGCAATCCCGACATCTGTATCTTTGAAGAAAGAGGGTGCATCGGCTGGTGCTGTTACCTCATTTTTGGTTGCAACACCGCAAACTGGCGTAGATTCTATTTTGGCGACACACTCTCTTCTTGGGTTGCCATTTGCTATAATCAGACCTATTGAGCCTATCCGTAAATATCTAATGGAGAACTCTCATTTGGTATCAGCAGTGCGCCTGCCTAATAATCTATGTATCGCTTTGATAGAAAACTGCGACTTTTATGCTTCAATGAGATTGAGAAGATTGAGGTTGCACTGAGGAGTGTTATAGTAAATACTTCAAGTGAAGTTTTCATCGCTATGCAACACCTTTACACTACCAACCGAATTATTAGTGGCAGTTTGGCTATTACATCCTACTAGTAGGGTTAATAATATAAAATATTTGTACATAGACCTATTTTATGCGTATAGGGGAGTTCTTAGTAATTGGTTTTATTCGATTTTTAGAAGTTCCCTTTAATGATTTATTGATGCGACTCTAAATAATTGATTAATTGCGAAACATCATATCTATATATTTCGTCTGTAGTACTGTTTAAAGTATACATAGATTTTGTTTTAAAATCAATATCAAAATTGCTGTATGGATACAATAAATATTGCACTTATAATCACCATTTTCAATAAAGATATCATCTTTTTGCAATCTGGTCGTCGCAAATAACTCATTTTCAGCCTTACCAACAGCAATATAACTCCCTAAGTTACTATTATCTCTTATGTCAAAAATAGATAAAAACCCTTTTTTATCTAATGTTGATATAATCAACAAAGAATCTTTGACACATAAACTCTGACAACCAATTACATCTAAATCTAGTAATTCTCCTCCAGATAATTTAAATTCTTCAGAAAATTCGTCAACATAAACAACTTTATCAGTCGTTAAGTAGTCAACGTGTGACACCGACTCTGCCGAACACCCATAACAAAACAGGGCTAATAGCGCAAATATTCTTTTTTCATACCTTTATATGTATTAATTATTCTTTTCATAATTTAAGGTATTAATCGTTTATCCTTCAAAGGCAAAAAGATAGGCATAAACAGTAAAATAGCGACAATAGAGAATAGCAGACCACCGATAGCACCGATTGCAAAAGAGAACCAAAACTGTTCGGTTGTGCCATCTAGTAGGAAGGGGATTAATCCGAGTACTGTCGAGAAGATTGTTAGAAATACTGGGATTATTTTGTGGTTGTATGCTTTTAGGTATAGTCTATTTCTATTTAATATCATCTGCTGCTTAGAGTTATTTCGAGCGGCACGGTTGATGAATATTTTACCTGTATTGTTATACTCATTTATGATATATATCGCTGCATTCACAACTAATCCGCTAAGTAATACTAGCGAAGCGAATCCACCCGTTCCAAACTCTATCTCTAAGAAGTAGAACGTTAGGAAAGTACCGATAAACGAGATAGGAATCAGCGTAATAATCATAAGCGGCTGCACCAGCGACTCAAAAAGTATAGAGCAGACAAAGAAGATAATCGCCACAATCACAAATATTAACCAATATTGCGATGAGTTGGTACGTCGCCAACCCGATGAGCTATTTTCACACTTAAACCCTATCGGAATTTCAGCGTTCATCTCCTCAGTTACCTCCTCTACAAACTTATCTGAAAGTTCATAGCTTCCTAAGAAGTTAAAGGCTACATTTATGCTATATTCTTGATTTCGCTTCTGAATAGAAGAACGTGCTTTGCGTTTACCGATAGTTCCAAGGTCAGAATATTTCACCTGCTTATCACCAACGTTTACGTAGCTATTTAGCAAGTTCCAAACATCAAAACTATCTCGCTCAGAAGATACAATCGTTATATCTGTTCGGATATTACCAGTTTTGCTTTTACTAATATCTATTGTGCTAAGAAGCCCGTTTAATGCCGAATAACCCTTATTTAGATTTAGCTCTTGAAGGGCAACTTTCTGCATATCATACTTAATATACATCTCATTTAAATCGGTCGGTGCGCTATTCCAACGCTGCTCGCTAGTTTGGATTTCTACATCGGTGGCACGTCTATTTTGTGCCATTTTTTCACAAAGTCTTTCGGCTATTTTATAAACTTGATCGTAGTTATAGCCTGTAATAGCTATTCTATGGGTTTTGTAGGTTAAATTTAGTGAGTTGCTAAATCCCTTTTCACTAACTCCATAAATACTCCAATCCACCCCACCAACATTTAGAGCAGCAGCGATAACTTCGCTCTCTAAAATGTATGGAAACGATGTTTCGGCGGCCTCCTCAGTAAAATAGACATCTATAAACCCTCCACGACCGTTAATATTGGTCTCGTAGCGGTCAATTTCGCTATATTTACTTAAAAGCGACTCTATTTTAACTATTTTATCGTTAATTTGCTGTGCATTACCACCCTCTGGCATCTGTGAACGGATATGCAACACTACCTCCTTATTCTCTTTTTTACGTGAAAAAGATGATACTTTTGTGCTAAAAAGGCGCAGAGCACCCCCCAAAGTGTATTCCAACGATTTTTTTAGGGTATGTTGGTAGAGGTTACTACCGATAGTTGCATTGTAAACATCGTGATACCACTGTTTTTCTATCTTCTCTTGTCGACTCCAGCGGTCGGGTTCTCCAACTTTCGATGGGAGCAGATGTATAGGAAGCCCAAAGGCTAAAATCATAATCGTTACGTATATCCATTTACGTTTTTGAGTGTAGCGGATATATTTTGAATACCAGTGACTAAACTTCACGATTTTTCTACGAGTCGATATAGATTTTGTAGCCTCACTACTCTGATATTTGTATCTATCGATAAGTGCAGGGACAAAAAAGAGCGACACAAGCAGCGCAACCGATAGATTTATAATGATTATAGCCGAGAAATCGGATAAATCTTCTTTGATATAGTCGGGCATAAAGAATATAATCACCAGCGAACCGATAGTGGTAAGAAGTGCCGCCAAAATGGCGATAAACATCTTACGATTACGGTAGTAGCTGTAGTGGTCGACCATAACGATAGAGGTATCTATCACAATACCAAAAGCTACGGATATACCTGCTAGTGAGAAGATATGCAGCTGTATTTCAAAAAGATAATACATTATTACCGATATAAATATATTTGCTGCAAGTGTAATAGCGATAATCGAAAGATAACGCAAACTTCTACTTACAAGCCATACAAAAAATAGCAGAATAAAGAGGGCAAGAAACGTTCTTCGCACCAGTTTATTTAGCTCTGCGCTTATCTCCTTAGCGGCATCTCTTCGCAATTTAACGTAATAGTTTTCAACGAGATTTTCTTTCAGTGATTCCATCTCAGCACGCACCTTTTTCGACATAGAGATAATGTTTACATCCTCCTCCACCTCTACATTAAGATATACGGTGTTCATACCATTTACACGATAGTAAGAGCTAGGTGCTTTCTCCTTATAGCTCATTGTGGCGATGCTACTAAGATATACAATCTTATCATCTATATTTGCAATAGGAATTTTACCTATATCATACCCTATACGTGAAGTTTCGAGATGCAGCGTAATTCGGTTTTTTACGCCATGTTTGTCTATCTGCTCAATATCACCTAAAATCTGCGACCGACCCACAAAATTATATATTCCATCTACAATATTTTGAGCTGTTAACCCGTAGTAGCCAAGCATTATAGGGTTGTAGACAATTTCAAGATATTGAGGCATTCCGCCACTAACTTTTACATCCGATACTCCCTCTATTTGCTCTAAGTAAGCGGCAATATTATCCTGAGCATACTCCTGAATCTGATCTTGCGGCATATCGGCATTAATCTGATATGAAAGCAGCTGTTTAACCTGCGTTTCACCTGTATTTACCGACCCACCATTAAGCCAAGGATATGAGGCATCCTCTGGGAGCTTTGTCGAAAGCTGTTTTAGTAGTGAAGATATTTCAAAACGTGTAGAGGAGATATTTACACCATCTTTTAGCTGCACACCGACGTAGCTACGCCCTACATAAGAGGTAGACCATACGCTCTCAACACCCGATACTGACGATACCATACCCTCAATTCGTGATGTAATCTCTTGCTCTACAACTCGTGGCGATGCTCCACTCCATGAGCAGGTAATCGAAAGCCTGCTACCCTGCTCTGTTGTAGGTTTATGGCTAACTTTTACCATCGGCACTAGCGCAATACCTATCATAGTTAAAATAACCATGATAAGTATTAATGAAAAAGAGGAGATACTATCTAAAAATCCTTTTTTTTCGCCACCTTTATCGTTTATATTATTAATATCTGCCATAACTATCTATTTTTTTGCTTTGCGATTGTAAATAGTGTAGTAAGCAGCAGGAATAAAGACCAAACTAACCATTGTACCAACCACCATACCGATAATAATAGCAAGCGATAGTGGATATTGCAGGTCAGAACCCATATCAACACGACTTAGGAACGGAACTAGCGCAAGAACGGTTGTAAAGGTGGTCATAAGAATAGGTTTTAGCCTACTATGCCCCCCTACAAATACCGCCTTAATCATCGGCATACCCTCTTTGCGTAGGCGGTTGATAGTGTCGACTTTAAGTATCGAGTCGTTAATGATTATACCACTCATTACCACAATACCAATCAGCGACATAAGGTTAAGGCTCTCACCCAATAACCAAAGCCCCAACATTACCCAAAATAGGTCGATTACAATCTCTGAAAGGATAATAAGCGGCTGAACTATGCTCTCAAATTGCGCTGCAAGGATAAAATATAGTAGTCCAATTGCCACAATAAGTATTATCATAAGCTCCGATACCATCTCACGACTAGAGAAATACCCCCCTGTAAAGGTTACAAAGTAGTCGGTACCTCTAAGCACCTCATTTACCCGTTCGATACTCTTTTCAGTGGCTTTTTCATCAACTGTAATTTCGATTGGGTAGTAGTTACCTGTTTTTCCAGAAAAAAGTCGTTTAAAATCTTCACCTTTCACCTCTTTAATAATCAAATCGAGTGGAATCTCAACTCCCTCACTGTTTATCACCTTTCCAGCCAATATATCAGAGCTTTGCACCCCCTCTTCACCCGTAGTGACAGGTATGGTGTAGCCCCCTTTATTTATGCTAAATAGGTCGTTTTGACTTGTAAGGGTTAGGAGTGTGCGGTTTACACGTGAAAAATCTACATTATAGATGCTCATAGCCTCAACATCGGCAATATATCGGATGTTTTGCTCCTTTACAATCGACGAAACTTCAATATCAGGAACCTCTAATAGAAGCGTATCTATCACTCTCTCAACATCTGTAACAGTCAACGACGAACCACTACGTTTTTGCAGCTCAGCCACCAAATCAGCCTCATTTTCCGAGAAAATCATATCAAATATATTTCCCGATACTGCAAACTCTACAAGTGCATTTGGATATTTTTCATTTATATAATTTTCTATCTCATTTTGCACATTTAGAAGCACCTTATCATTCTCAGTTTTGATATATACGATACTTTCAGATGGTGTAATATCTTTTGTATGCGATAGAAGAAACTGCTGCTGACCTACCATTGAAGTAGATTGCTCTATTTTGTCGCTAACATGGCTAAGTAGCTCACCTACACGCTTATCGTTTTCGTCTAATGTAATGCCGCTATTCCAGTCGATGGTCATAACTGCATCATCGTGTGAAATTTGAGGTAGACGTGATTTTTCTATCTCACCATATACAAAATAGGCTGCTGGAATTGTTAAAAAGAATATCAGCAGCGTAATTGCTCTATGTCGTAGCGTTAATTTTAGTGCCCACTCATAAGGGCGGTAGTAGTTGATGTTTGTAAAACGTGCTAAAAACTTATTTTCGGTATCTGAATTTTTGTTTTTATATAGCTGGTAGAAATATACAGGAATTACTAGCACCGAAACAAATAGCGATGAAAATAGTGCTATCGTTACCGCCATTGCTTGGTCGTAAAATAGCGCACCTGCTACACCACTAAGGAATATTAGCGGCAAGAACACCGAACAGGTGGTTAACACCGAACTTAGCATTGGGGTAAACACCTCGCCAACAGCTTTTGCAATTGCATCTTTTAGTGGTAGACCTTTTTGCCACTTCTGCATAATGTTGTCGATAACGATAATGGAGTTATCGACCATCATCCCCACACCCAAAACCAATCCAGATAGCGAGATAATATTGATTGTTATACCTATTGCATTAAATGCTAGAAGTGTAACAATTAGTGCTAGTGGAATTGTAATAATAATTAGCAGCGGTGAGCGAAAATCCTTCATAAAGAAGAAGATTATAAAGCACGCCAACAGCGCACCAGCTACAAGGTTATTTTTTAGGTTATTTATCGAGTAGGTAAGTAGTTTTGTTTGGTCACGAGTAATCTCAAATTCAATATCGGGATACTCTTTTTCAAACTCTTCCATCATTTTATTCATCCCCTCTTGCAGTGACTCCATTTTAGAGTCGCTCTGCTTAATAATAGCCATCGTTATGCTATTTTCTCTACCACTACGCACCAAACCTTGTCTAGCTGCTGGACGCTCTACCACCTTGCAAAGCTCTTTAAACTGATATACTCTACCGTTATGGTTAATGTAGATATTCTCTATATCCTCTTTTGAGCCTATCTCAGAGTCGAAATGGATATTATAACGATATTCTCCATCTTTTATGCTTAGTGCACCTAAAGTGATGTTATTGTCGTTTATTGCCTCCTCTAGTAGGTCGACATCTTCGCCCATAGAGGTAAGTTTTTTGTAATCGGGAACGATTAATAGCTCAGGTGTCACCACTCCACTAACATCTACCATCGCCACATCTTTCTGCTGCTCAATACGTTTAGCTATAACCTCACGAGCAAAGTTGCCAAGCTCTGTAAAGCGCACACCCGCTTCAGGTAGAGTCGTTTCACCCTCTTTTACTCCCCCTTTTACAGTTAAGTTCATATAAAAGGCGGGAATATCGGTAGCACTTGCCTTCAACACCTTTGGTCGCTCAATATCGGTAAGATTCGACATCGACCTATCTATCCGCTCATTCACCTCGATAAAGGTAATATCTATATTATTACCTGGCTCAAAGGTCATAAATATAGTACCTGCATCGCTACGAGCCTCAGTGGTGATGGTTTTAAGACCTACAACCTGCGTAAGCTGATTTTTTATAGGCTTCACAATTGCATCTATTTCACGAACAGATGCACCAGGGTCGCTCACTTGAACCGTAATCTGTGGTATATCAATATCCGGCATTAAACTTACTGGCAAGTAGCTCATCGCCACAAAACCAAGTACTATTATTGCTATGCAGCTCATACTTACTGCTATCGGGCGTTCTATTAGGCGTTTTATCATAATGGTTTAATTCATAATGCATAATTCATAATGCATAATTCATAATACATAATGCATAATGCATAATTCATAATTTGTGTAGCTTTAGGGGAGTTCTAATAATTGGTTTTATTCGATTTTTTATTTTGAGGTTTTAGATTTGGATTTTGCAAAATGTAGGCGTAGCGGTGCCTACGTAAGCATTTTGTAAAATTCAAAGATGAAGCCTCAAAATGAAAAAGCGTTAAAATCCAATTTTTAGAAGTTCCCTTTACTACCTTTAAATTAATTTGTATATAGCGAAGTATCTACAAAATCACGTTTAATATTATCTACTGAAAGAGTGTCGATAAGCTCTATTAAAAATCTTAAATATGAGGAGTCCTCTCTATTTTTGATTTTACTATAAAACTCTTTACAATCTACATCACCATTTAGTAGCAACTCTAAATATTTAACATCTAACTGATAATATATATCTTTCTCTTTTCGTATCTCCCTTAATCTTTTTATTGCTTTTTTGTAGAAAATATCGGCTGAATCTTTTTTGTTTTCTACATCATAAAGCAACCCTGTAGCAACTCCCATTCCGTAACCTTTGTTAAATTTACTCCAATACTCTCGACTTACCTGCCACGCTTCGCTTCTAAATCCTAAAAAATTATTAAACTCAATTTTTGCAGAATAATATTTTTCATCATCCCATAAAACAATAGCAGAATCTAACAATAAAATCCCTAATTTTATAGAATCACAATTAAATTTTTTCATCTCCTGCGCTCTACTATAAAACATCTCTGCTTTCTTAAATTTTGGATTATCCAACTTTAAATCTTTTGTACTATTTACGCTACATGCGCTAAGTAGGAGTGATATGGAGAGAGTTAAATTTAATTTATAATGCATAATTCATAATTTATAAATTATAATTAATAAAAGTATTATCTAGCAGTGACTTTCGTACCGTCGGCTAGGTTTAGATTGCCTGAGGTTATGATTATATCATCTTCGGTAATTTCAGTCTCTTTTTGGGCATTGCCTGTGATTACGTGGGAGTTGATATTCGACATTGCAACATCTACGTAGGTCCACACTGCTGCGCCATCTATCATACGGAACACAACGAAGAAGCCATCACGTGATACGACTGCATCTTTTGGCACAACAAACATATTTGGAATCTCACGCTCAATAATCAGCTTAACATTCATTCCCTCCATCAGCTTACCATCTCTATTTGGCATACGTGCTCTAACTTTTACCTGACCTTTATCGTCTACTACAGGGTTAATCTCTCGAATAGTGCCGTTATACTGCTTTGTTTCGTCGATAAATAGCGAAGCCATAACATTTTGACCAACAGCAATTTCCGAAATCTCAGCTTCCAAAAGATTAAACTCAACATCGAAACAGCTATCATCTACTATCGAGCAAAATTGGTCACCAACAGGTTTTTGGTACTTTTTAGAGTCCATATTTGCTACACGACCCGAAAATGGAGCGTAGAGATAGCAATTTTCTAAAGTTCGCTCAGCCGATTCAAGTTTATAAAGAGAGCTATTATACCCCGAACTCATTTTTGTGTTTTTAAGGATTATTTCTGGAACATCGAGAGTGTCGGCATCATATCCTTGACCTATAAGATTGTCGATTAAATCCATATACGACTTTTCCATATTCTGTTTTGCCTCCTCAAGTGCAATTCTAGCATCTTCAATATCTAAAACAGCTAAAAGATCACCTTTTTTTACAAATGTTCCATTCGAAACATTAATTTGAGATAACTCGCCACTAGTTACAAAATTCAGATTACTCATCTCAACAGCACGAAGCTTACCATTACAAGTCACCTGTTTACGAAACACCCCTTTAGTTAGGTGTATAGTATCCACCTCATTTACTCGCTCTACAGTTTTCGATTTTTCCATCTTCTCATCCTCACCCTTTTTCTCCGCAGAGCCACAAGATACAAAAGCTAAAAGTATAGCCAATAAAGAGATGTTTTTATATGTCGTTTTCATAATTTATAATTTATAATTCACAATTAGTTTTCATCTATCAACTTATCAAACTCAGCCGAAATATCAATATTTTTTCGATAATCGTAAAGCGACAATTTCTGAATTTCATAGTAAGCATTCCAAAAAGTTTTAAGTTGACTTATGTAGTCGGAATTTGCACTATCTTTCTCCTCTTGAGCAGTTTTTAAGTCGGTAACGGTGACTGTTCCATTCTCAAAACGCTGAGTTGTAATATCATAACGCTCCGAGGCTATAGCCTTAGCCTTTGCAGAGTTTACACACTGAATTTTTTGATTGTTAAACTGCAAGACCTTAACCTTTATATCTTGAATAAACTCCAATTCTGCCTGCTCAACCTCAGTCATAGCCAATCGCTCCTCAGCCTCAGCCATACGAACCTTACCACGGCTCATTCCCCAATCATAAATTGGCATTGAGAGAGTTATTCCGAAAATTTCACTATCTTTTACATTGGTGTAAGCAAGCTGAAGGTCGGATGCCGATTGCGAAAGACCTAAATTTGCATTTAAATCTACCTGAATACCCCTATTTGCTTTTGCTTGAGCCACATCTTTTCGGGCATTGATAAGCGTTAACTCTTGCGAGATTTTATGGGTAGAGTTGTTGTAGGCACGATCTAAAACCGTATCATAACTTAGCATTATCTCTGGAATATCGGATGGTGCAATTAAATCTATATCTTCCATCTCTTTATCGGCAATACCTAAATAGATATAGAGGTTAAAACGTGCTACATCAAGCGAAATTTGGTTGCTATTAATATCTATTTCAGCGTTAATCATCGAAAGTTCAAGCTGCAAAAGCTCACTTTTGGTTGTAGTTGCTATATCGAAACGTTTTTTTGCAATTTCGTAAAGACGTTTGGTATCGTTGTAGTTGTCGACAGCCTTTTTGTAGTTGTTTTGGGCTGAAAGTACCGAAAAAAAGTAGGAGGTAGTGTTAATTGTGATTGTCTCCATACTTTCGAGATATTCACGCTTTGAATTTTCATATTCACGTGGTGAGGTCTCTTTTTCCCACTTTAGAGAGTTGAATCCTCTAATTGGCTGGCTATATTTGATAGTCAAAGGGTTAGAGGTGTAGATTTTGTTGTTGTAGTCGAACTGATCGAGACGAGCAAGGTCGGTATCTACCGAAATTGTACCGCCAGTAAGGGCAATATTTTGGTCGATTGAGAGCGAAACATCGTTCGATAGAGAGTTGTTGGCTACATACGAAATTTCACCTGTTTGAGTATCACGAACCTCAACAAGCGAGCGGTTATACTCACCGATTCCAGCATTAAGATTAAGCGATGGAAGAAACTGCGCCTTATACGAACGATAACTCCAATAGTCCGACATATACGAAAGCTGCGCAATCAGCGCACGTGGCGAACGCTCATGAGCAATATCAATAGCCTGCTCCAGCGTTAAGCTCCGCACTCCCACCGACTGCCCAAAAACAGAAGTAGCCGACACTGCCGACATAACGGCTAAAAATAGGGTTAATTTTTTTATCATAATCATATCTATTATTTAAGGGAGTTATAATAAGTTTTAAGTAGAAAGCAAGCAAGTAGTTGTTTGCCACCTAAAACTTAAACAACAAACCCACCAACTATAATATTACAAATATATAATATTAATAACACAATTACAAAATTAGAAATATAGTCTTGTTTGCAAATATACAACTTTTTTTATATTTTACAACCTATTTTTTGTAAAATAAAATATTTTAAAGGGAATTATAATTTCTGAATTTGAGATTAATCATTAAACATCAAACATATAACGCTCTTCTCCTCCTTTAGTGCCTTTGCTACTGCCTCTGGGTAGTAATCCTTATTATCTTTATATGCGCTATAATCAATAGCAGAGATAAGATACTTACCATCAAAGCCTAAAACCTCATCTAATGGCTCTGATGCACCGCTTTTGCATAAGTATAGAGTCTCGTTTGCCTTATCTACAACGAATGTTTTGAGAATCATTTCATCATATAATCCGCCAAAAATGTAGTTTTTATCTTCACAACAAAAGGTAGATAAAGTTGTATATTTTTTAAATAATTTATCGATTTCTATCTTCTGTTCTAGCTCTATCTTATCTTTTTCAAGCACTTGTCGACTTCCAAAGTCAAAATATATTTTTTCTTTTAGCTTTCCCGTCTTATCAACACAATATAAGGTATCGTTTAAATCGTTGTGATAGAATATATTATCATCCATTTCTGTGAAACTTGCACTATTAATAATAAAATTTGCATCAACATTTTCTCTATAATATGAGATTGTATTTTGTCTATTAAGTAGTGTAAAATAATTATTGGTGTGTTTTTGATAGTGCTATTGAAGATGAGATTTTTTGCTATAGAATTGAAAATATAGTGGTTCTACATTGAGATTTAATAGTGAAAAATATCGCTCCAAGAGTGCTATTAAAATATGGCAATAATTGTTTTTCACTACTTAATATCGAGCAAAATCAAATCCTTTTTACCCTCGGTTACATTCCATGGAGTAAGCCCACATAGATATTTACCATCTTCGATTAGTTTTATATGATAAATATCGGTTGGTATATCACGATTGCTTTTTATAAAATTTCCATCTTTGTCAAATGTTAGCAACTTTCTTCCTAGTAGGTCGTTTATACAAATATCACCATTGGGGGCTATATCATAACCGTTAATATCCAGATACTCATTTTCGGCCTTTCCCATGGCACCTACGCTCATTATAGGGTTGCCATCAAGGTCAAAAACTAGCAGCTTAGAGTTTCGACGCATATATGAGTGAATGTATAGTCGATTACCACGAACTAAAACATCTTCGATACGTGCAGGATAGAAATCTTTTGAATCGTCGAGGATGATATATTTTTTATTATCAAATAGTTTGTCTATTTCGACACTCTCTTGCTGCATTTTGCTCATATCGACCACTCTGTAATCTTTTTCACCACCTTTATCTGCTGCGCTGCAAGACATTATAAGAGTCATAATTGGTAATAATAGTTTTTTTATAATTTTTTGTTTTAGTAAAGAGAGGTTCTAAGTAGTGTAAAACAATTATTGCCATATTCTTAATAGCACTCTTGGAGCGATATTTTTCACTATTAAATCTCAATATAGAACCACTATATTTTCGATTCAATAGCAAAAAATCTC
>JAWXTR010000059.1:0-19100 GCA_044433365.1 Rikenellaceae bacterium | reverse complement strand
AAAACAATTATTGCCATATTCCTAATAGCACTCTTGGAGCGATATTTTTCACTATTAAATCTCAATATAGAACCACTATATTTTCGATTCAATAGCAAAAAATCTCATCTCCAATAGCACTTTTAAAAATACACCAATAATTATTTTACCCTACTTAATATTTTTTTACTACGCTGTTTTTTGCTAGAAAATTCAATTTTTCACACTTTTTTTTCTTTAAAATCTACTCTTTGCACAAGTTTTGTATTTCTTTCTGAGTTAACAATTTTTAAAAGTTACTTTTTGATTATTAATTATGGAAGTTTTAGATTATATACGCTTTTTAAAACTTCTTACAAAAATTTTAGAATTATGAAAAAAACATTACTTCTAATCTCGTGCGGATTTCTATTTGCATCGTGTTGCGGAATGAGAACATTGCAAAGAGATGCAAAAATCACAACAAATCCTGTAGCTCTTGAGCTTATCGCCGACTCTTATGAGAATCCAAAGGTCGATATAGACTACGACGTGTTGGTGCCAAAGGGTATGGTAAAACGTCGTGAACAGATTATTTATCAGCCACTATTTTTAACATCTACCGACAACTACCTGCTTACTCCTGTGGTTATAAATGGTAAAAAAATGGCTAAATTAGAGAAAAAAGCTTCTGATAAGGGCGAAAGATTACCTTATGCCGATGCAATTAGGGTAGAGGATAAAAAATCGCCAATGACCATTAACTACAATATGAGTGCTCCTGTAAGCGATTGGATGCCATACTCTGAGTTAGTAGGCTGGACAATGGTAAATTGTGGAAAACGCCATAAGGAGGTGGTAATCGACCGTCATGTTATAGCTTCTGGAATAACTATTCCCGAAAAACCAGAGCCTGAAAAGCCAAAAACTGTTACAAAAGAGGTGACTCAAGATTTAGATATGAGCGAAATTACATATTTTGAGATTAATAGCGCAAAATATGATGCCACTTTAGATAAAAATAGTGCCACTGTTGGACAGCTTCGCAAGCTGCTTGCCGATATTAATTCGGACGATAACAAAACGTTAACAACAATCGAAGTTATCGGCTCTGCTTCACCAGAGGGAACCGAAAAACTTAATAGCAAATTGGCACTAGAAAGAGCAAATACTATTGCTGATATGATAAGCGAGCAGTTAGGAGTAAATAAAATGTTGCTTAGAGTTAGCTCGAAAGGAGCTAATTGGCAAGGATTTATCGAACATGTCGAAGCTTCGTCGCTTGCAAATAAACAGGCTATTTTAACTATTGCAAAAAGTTCAAAAACCGATTGGCAAAAGACTCTTGAGCTAAGAAAACTATCGAACTACGATATTTTGAAAAAAGATTATCTTCCAGATTTACGTAAGGTTAGATGTGTTGTAAATTACCGTGAGATGACAACAGTTAATGAAAATGTAATGAAATAGTTGAGCTATGAATATAGAAAAAATAATTAGAGTATTTTCAATATCAATCTTTACACTATTTTTAATCAATTTCAGCTCTTTTGCACAAACAATTGGTGTGAAAGGGGGTGTTAACGTATCTACTTTAGTGGGTAAAGATTGCGATGATTTGGAGATGAGAGCGGGCTACTACTTTGGAGTTATGACTCAGATGGATATTATATCTAAGCTCTCGTTTGCTCCCGAGTTGCTCTTCTCTACGCAGGGTGCAAATGTGAAAGATAAGGACGAAAAGCTAATTTTAAGCTATATCAATGTGCCTATGATGTTTAGATTCACCCCAATTAGTCTGCTTTCTGTTGAGGCTGGTCCACAAGTTGGGTTAAATCTTCGTTCAAAGGTGAAAGAAGATGGAGTTTCGTCAAATTTAGCGACCGACACTTACAATATTTTCGATGTAGGTCTGGGAGTTGGTGCCACAGTCGATTTGGGTCTTTTTAAGATAGGGGCACGCTACGTAAACGGTCTTACAAACGTCTTGAAAGATAATGTTAACAAAAATAGCGTTATCCAGATAGGAGTATCTGTGGGATTTTAATTTAATTATAAATTATAAATGATAAATGATAAATGATAAATTATAAATGATAAATGAACTACAATTTATAATTTATCATTTATAATTTATAATTAATTAAAGTCTTGCAAGTAAGTTTTTAATATTATTCTCAATGCGAGAGTTAATATCCTCAGAGTGTGATTTAACAAATTTCTCACCTGTAATACACTCATAAAGCTCTATGTAACGTTCGCTTACGCTATCAACAAACTCATCGGTCATTTCTGGAACTTCTTGACCTTTTTCACCTTTAAAGCCATTTTCCATTAACCATTCACGAACAAACTCTTTAGAAAGTTGGCGTTGTTGCTCACCTTTATCAAAAAGTTCTTGGTAGGTGTCGGCATAGAAATAACGAGATGAATCTGGAGTGTGAATTTCGTCGATAAGGTGAATTTCACCATCTTTTTTACCAAATTCATATTTTGTATCTACAAGAATTAACCCACGCTCAGCAGCCATTTCAGAGCCACGAGCAAACAATTCTAACGAATATTTTTCAAGTAGTTCGTAATCCTCTTTCGACACTAAACCCTGTTTTAAAATCTCTTCTTTCGATATATTTTCGTCGTGTAGACCAATTTCTGCTTTAGTTGTAGGAGTTACGATAGGCTCAGCAAAACGCTCATGCTCTTTCATTCCCTCTGGAATTGCAACGCCACAAATCTCACGATTTCCTGCTTTATACTCTCTCCAAGAGCTACCAGTTAGGTAGGCACGAACAATCATCTCTACAGGGAAAGTCTCACAACGGAAACCTACAGTTGCCATAGGATCTGGCGATGCAATTTTCCAGTTTGGACATATATCAGATGTTGCATCTAAGAATTTAGAGGCGATTTGGTTAAGTACTTGACCTTTAAATGGAATACCTTTTGGAAGTACCACATCAAAAGCTGAAATACGGTCGCTTACAACCATAGCTAAAATATCCTCTTTAATAGAGTAAACATCACGAACTTTACCTACATATAGGTTATTTTGTCCTTCAAAATTAAACGATGTTTTAATAACTGCTTTTTCCATAATAAATATTTAATTTAATTCATAATTCACAATTCACAATGCATAATTCATAATTCATAATTCATAATTCATAATTCACAATGCAAAATTATGCATTGTGAATTATGAATTAAGCATTGCCAAATGCTGCCACAATATCCTTAACCAATTTATGACGCACAATATCTTCGCTTTTCATCTCAATAACAGCGATAGAGTCGATTCCCTCCAAAATTTTTATTGTATTGGTAAGTCCAGAATCCGATTTTTTAGGTAGATCTATCTGAGTTACATCACCAGTAACAATAAATTTTGAATTTCGCCCCATACGTGTTAAAAACATTTTTAGTTGCGAGGAGGTGCTATTTTGAGCTTCATCCAAAATCACAAACGCTTCGTCTAAAGTTCTACCACGCATATATGCAAGCGGTGCAATCTGTATAACCCATTGCTCCATATACTCCGCCAACTTTTTTTGTGGCATCATATCGTGAAGAGCATCGTAGAGAGGTTGCAGATATGGATCGAGCTTCTCTTTCATATCTCCAGGCAAAAATCCGAGTTTTTCGCCAGCCTCTACCGCAGGACGTGTAAGAATAATTTTCTTTACTTGTCTGTTTTTCAATGCTCTAACAGCTAGAGCAATGGCAGTATATGTTTTCCCACTACCTGCAGGACCTATGGCAAACATAAGGTCGTTTTTTGAGAAAAGTTCGACCATTTTACGCTGATTTTCAGTGCGTGCACGAATAATATTACCATTATTTCCATACACTATTATATCGTTATCCTCGCCCTCCTGTTTGTTTATGCTAGGATTGATTGTCTGAATACGATTTAGCTCTGGAGCATCAAAAGTTTGGTCGATAACATATTTTGATATATGACCATAACGTAAAAAATAGGCAATAAGTTGCACAAACCCCTCTTTAAATCGCTCTAAAACATTCTCTTCACCATTAACTTTCACTTTATTACCTCGACTTGTTATCTTCAAGTCTTGAAATTTAGAACTGATATAGTTTATGTTAGAATTTCTCTCACCATAAAAGCTAAGAAGATCAATCTCAGCTAAGTCAAATAGTTCGGTTGCTTTATGTTTCTCTTTTTCGCTCATATTTCCTACTTAATCTTTAATACTTGTCCTATTCTTAATCGTTTAGGATTTGTTATACCATTAAGATACATAATTTTTTGTGCTGTTGTACCGTAGCGGCGAGCAATAGCACCAAGGTTATCGCCACTTTTTACTTTATAGGTGACAGTAGCAGCTGAAAGCATCTTCTTTTGGCTCTCTTTAAGTGCAGTTGCTGCCATCGAGCTACTACCTAAATAACTCTTTAGATAGGTTGTATCCTTTGCGTAAATCTCTTTTTCATGCTCCACAAACGAAAGTATGTCGTTTATAGGCAATATTAGAGCATACTCTTTTTCCTTTGCTGGAATTATATCTAGCTTATATTGAGGATTAAAATTTTGAATAAGTTCGTTAGAAATTCCAAGAGTAGACGAAATTTGGTCGAAGTGCATCATCTTATTGACCATAATTGTGTCGGTAGCAATCTGATATGGCGGCATTGTAGGCTCAATTCCATGTGCCTTATGGAAGGTGTAGGCGTAGGTTGCTGCTATAAATGCTGGGATATGGTTGCGAGTTTCACGAGGTAAAAAATTGTAAATATCCCAATAAGTGCGAGCATTTCCTGCCCTACTTATCGCTTTATTTACATTTCCTGGACCACAATTATATGCAGCAATTACAAGAGTCCAATCTTCATAAATCTTGTAAAGCTCTTTCATATATTTTATTGCCACTCGTGTAGATTTTATCGGGTCCATACGTTCATCAACAAACGAATCTATCTCCAATCCATACGACTTACCTGTTCGCATCATAAATTGCCATAACCCTCCGGCTCCTACTGGACTCATTGCACGTGGATTAAGCCCCGACTCAATAATTGGTACAATCTTCAATTCATCTGGAACGCCCTCTAAATCAAGCTCTTGCTCGATTATTGGCATATAATATTGAGCTAAACCCATAAGGCGAGCCATATATTCTCGATTTTTTATTGTATATACCCCTATGTAGCTCTTTACCACCTCATTATAAGGGAGTTGGATAGCAGTAGCAAGCATATCTAATCGCTGAGCATAGATAGAGTCGGCTAAAATCTCTTTAGGATTAAATGTTTCATCTAAATCTATATCTATAAATTCAGTTGTAAATTTGTCGTAAGAGCTGTAGATATTATTTTTGTACCAAACTGAAAGTAGGCTATCGTAATTTATCTTTTTCTCAACAATTACTGCAACGCTATCGTTTTTTATTATCTCTATATTATTAATAGAATGTGCATTAACTCTTGAAAAGAGAGAAATTGCTGTTAACGACAGTATTGTAATAATTTTACGCAAATTCTTAGGGTTCATTATAGTTTTTCTTTAAAATTTTATTTTTAGTCCGATTCCATAACCACTACTTCCTGAGGCTGAGCCACCTCGCCCCATTTTCATCGGTTCGATAGTCGTTGGTTCTATATTTATGGCTAAATCATCCGAAATATCATATCTATTTAGGTAGGCATCTACGTGAGCATCAACTATTTGAAGCACATAGAACCCTACGGTCATAATTATACCTAAATCTCGATAACGACGAAACGAGTCACGTGTATTTTTAAGGACAGTTTCGGAGTAGTAACCACCAAATTCGTCGACTGTACTATCATCGCCATCGGCAAGAAGGTCGTAAGCTAGTTTATATCGCTGATAACCCCTATTATTAAAGTTTATAACGTAGCCAAATGTCACAAAACCACCATACACAATTGGCAATTTCCAATATTTTCCATTATATAGCTGACCAGCACCAGGGAAAAGAGCCGAAAGTAGCGTTGCTTTACGTGTAGGGTGTATATCTCCCTTATAATTCACAATCCCATCACTCAAAAAGTACATATATGAGAGTGCAGCACCAGCAATATATACTGTTTTTTGGGTGTTATATCTATCTTTTTCCAATGTTAAAGCGGTAACTACATCGTCGTCAGCACCTGAATATACCGCCTCCTCGTAGGCAGCTTTTGCATCTTTATGCTTGCCCGAAGCTATAGCCCCAAGTGTGGCAAAACTACCTACCGTGGCATAAAGGATTGGGATTTTAATGTATTGATTATTATATAGTTGTCCTAAACCAGGTGCCACCATAGAGAGCATTGTAAGACGTTTTACTGCAATAGTATCTTTTTCGAAAATAGGGCTTCTCTGCATTGCAAGCTCTGAAAATGGTCGTCTAATCTCCACCTTTTTCTCCTCTATAGTGTCGACTTTTGGGACAAAAAACTCATCTAGCGATCGCTCCTTGATAATAGGCATAACACCCCCAGATATTAAGATTGTGTCGAGTCGTATATTTTTTAGAGAATCGGCTACGAACTTTTTTGGCTCGCCATTTAGTGAATCAATTTGTACAGAATCAATTTTTACAGAGTCTATATTTGATATTTTTGACTTTAAAGTATCGATTTTAGTCGTGTCAATTTTAATAGAATCGACTTTTGTAGCATTATTTATGGTATCACCGCTATTTTCAGCACTTTCCACTATAGTCACCGCTTGTGCAACTTTTTTATTTTGAGAAAATAGATTCTCAGCATAAAATGTAGTGATACATAGTAGTAATAGCGTATAAAACAGCTGTTTATACGCAGAGAAGAAAGTATCTTTTTTAATAAAATTTTTGTTCAAAATAAAATTTTTGTACTGTTTAGAGAGTATTTAAATCAAATTTTAGAGGTTCTCTTTTAAAAGTTTTCTTAAAAATAGAATTTAAAGCTCCTTTGATAAATTTTCAAATTTTGAGAGAATATCTGAAATTTCATCATCATTTTTAAAGCCAATCACGATTTTTCCATCGCCTTTAGACCCTTTTTTTATGCTAATCTCTTGGTTAAAGAAAAATTCGAGCTTTTCAACAAGTCTAACATAGCTTTCTGGAAACTCCTCTTCGCTGCTACTCTCTTTTTTTAGCTCCTCTTTATCATTAACCTTACCCTGCTCTCTCTTTACTAGCTCTTCTGTTTGGCGAACCGATAGAGCCTCTTTTATTATACGATTAAGCAGTGTAATTTGTTGTTTTGCATCTTCTAAGCCCATTAATGCTTTTGCGTGCCCCATTGATATTAATCCCTCAGATATAGAGTGTTGCACTAAATCAGGAAGTTTTAATAATCTTAAATAATTTGCTATTGTAGAGCGTTTTTTACCCACTTTTTCAGAGATTTGCTCTTGTGTAGAGCCACATTCATCTATCAATCTTTGAAGTGTAATTGCAACCTCTATAGGCGTAAGCTCATCACGTTGTATATTCTCTACAAGTGCCATCTCCAGCATTGTCGTGTCGTCAACTTTGCGAATATATGCTGTAATTGTGCTCTTACCTATCAATTTTGAGGCACGGTAGCGACGTTCACCCGATATAATAGTGTAGCGTCCATTGCTATTTTCACAAAGAGTAATAGGCTGAATTAGCCCTAGGCTACTAATCGAATTTGCAAGCTCTTCGAGAGTGTCGTCATTAAAATTTTGACGAGGTTGTGAGCTGTTAGCATCAATAAGCGATAACTTAATATCACAAATTGCCCCGACATCTGCTCTTTTGGGTGAAGCTGAAGGTGTCTGATTGCTTTGTTGTTGATTAATAAGGATATTTTCGGTATCGAAAATAGCATTTAATCCTCGCCCTAATCTCTTTGATTTTGTGTTATTGCTCATCTCTTTGCAAATTTATTTAGATTTGAAGTCTGTTTTGATAAAAAAGTTTTAGAAGCTCCCTTTTAACGTTTTCTTATTGATTTTTTGAAATTAACTCTTTTGCAAGTGCTAAATAGGCGTTGCTCCCAACTGAACTAGCATCGTAAAGTACCACAGGTTTGCCATAACTTGGAGCTTCACTAAGACGGATATTTCTCGATATGATTGTGTCGAATACCAAAGTAGTAAAGTGCTCTTTAACCTCTTCTACAACCGAATTTGAGAGCTTTAGCCTTGAATCGTACATTGTCATCACAAATCCCTCAATATTTAGTGCAGGATTCATGCGCTCTTTCACCTTTTTTATAGTATTCAATAGCTTACCTAGCCCCTCAAGTGCAAAATATTCGCATTGAACAGGTATTAAAACGCTATCTGCACTATTTAGAGCATTAATAGTAACTAGACCTAAAGATGGGGAGCAGTCGATTAAAATATAGTCAAAATACTCTTTTACTCTATCAAGTGCTATTTTTAGTCGAGTTTGACCATTAGAAAGCGATAAAATTTCGGCTTCGGCACCTGCCAAGTCGATACTCGATGGCAAAATTCTAAGATTTGGAAGCTCAGGGTACTCCACCAACACATCTTCAACATTCTCTTCGCCTAGTAACACCTCATATAGTCCATTTTCGTTAATATCTACACCATATCCAGAGGTACTATTTGCCTGAGGATCTGCATCAACCAACAAAACCTTTTTATCCATAAGCGAAAGACTTGCTGCCAAATTTATTGCAGTTGTAGTCTTTCCAACTCCACCTTTTTGATTTGCTAAAGCTATTATTTTGCCCATTTTATCTATCTTTTTTATCCTTTTTGGCTACCTTATTAGCTTGTAAGTAGCCCTTACCATTAACGTACAAAAATAGTCTTAATTTTTTAAACAATCAATAAAAATCATGAATTTTTGTGCAAATAGATGAAAATCATAATTTTGTAAAATCATAGAAAATTTAAAACTTCCGATAAAAATTATTTCCAAACTTCAAATTTATCGTTCTTATATTGTGGCGATTTTATACCAGCTTTTTTCTGCTTACGATAGTCGTTAAGTACCTCTATTGCACTATCTCTAAGCAAGAAAATCGCTATAAGGTTGATAATTGCCATAAATGCCATCGAAACATCGGCTAGATTCCAAACTAAATTAAGCGATGCAATTGCACCGAAGAATATCATTGCTCCAACCATCAATCTATATAGGTTTAGCCACTTTTTATCACTGGTAATAAATTTGATATTAGATTCACCGTAGTAGTAGTTACCGATAATTGAGCTAAAAGCAAACATCAAAATACAGATAGCGATAAAAGTACCTCCAAAACCCTCACCAAGCATATTATCCATAGCTTTTTGAGTTAGCTCAATACCCGAAATTGAGCCATCGAGTGGTGCACCCGACGACAGAATAATAAATGCAGTACATGAACAAACCACTAAAGTATCGGTAAATACCCCTAAAGTTTGGATAAGACCCTGTTTTGCAGGGTGTGTAACCTCTGCTGTAGCAGCAGCATTTGGAGCAGAACCCATACCAGCCTCATTTGAGAATAGACCACGTCTAACACCTTGCATTACAGCGGCACCTACACCACCTGCAACTGCCTCTCTAAGACCAAATGCACTCTCAAAGATATGAGTAATAACTTCACCAAACATTCCGATATTTGAAAATACTACAAATAGTGCAACTAATATATATCCTACCGCCATAATTGGCACTAATACACTAGAAATAAATGCAATACGCTTTACTCCACCAAATACAACAGCAAGAGTTAAGATTGCAAGTGCAATACCAATTGCAGTTGTATTTCCTCCAAGCCAAGGGCTAAAAGCTAGAGCAATAGTATTTGACTGAACTGAGTTGAAAAATAGACCAAAAGTGATTGAGATAATAATAGCAAAAAGCACCCCCATCCAGCGTTTGCCAAGCCCAGTTTCCATATAGTAGGCAGGTCCACCGACGTAAGTGCCATCATCTTGACGACGTTTGTAGAGCTGAGCTAGCGTACTCTCTGCAAAACTTGAAGCACTACCAATAATTGCTATCAACCACATCCAAAAAACAGCTCCTGCACCACCAATAGCTAAGGCAGTAGCCACACCTGCAAGGTTGCCTGTACCCACACGTGAAGCCACCGAAATACAGAAAGCACCAAATGACGATACTCCTTTAGTTTTTTTGCCAATTCCATCGCCAAGAAGCCGAACCATCTCGTCGACATATTTAAATTGAACAAATTTACTCTTTAGAGTAAACATTAAACCTACAATTAGCAACATTGCTATCAATACGTAAGTCCAAATTAGGTCGTTTACCACGACTACCACACTGTTTAATGCTTCCATACTTTAAAACTGTTTTTGAGAGAATATTTTTGAAGTTCCCTTTAGAGGTTCTCTATTCTAAATAACCATAACTTTTTAGTGCACGCTCGCTATCACGCCAACCGTTGCTAACCTTTACATATAAATCAAGGAACACTTTTTTCTGAAGAAATTCTTCTAAATCAAGACGTGCTTTGGTGCCTATCTCCTTTAGTTTCTTTCCTTTATGACCAATAATTATACCTTTTTGAGAGTCACGAGCAACATATATAATAGCACGAATCTTGTCGAGAGTTTCGCCCTCTTTATACTCCTCTACAACCACCTCTACACAGTAAGGAATCTCTTTTTCGTAGGTTAAAAGAATCTTTTCACGTATAATTTCTGATGCAAAGAATCGAGTAGGGCGGTCGGTAAGTGCCTCTTTGTCGTAGAAAGGCTCACCAACAGGTAGTTTTTCGAGAATTAGGTTGAAAAGGTTCTCGATATTAAATTTTGTCAGTGCCGATGTTGGAACTATTATCGCTTCTGGAAGAAGAGACTTTAGTTTATCTACCAAAATTTCAAGATTTTCGGGTGTAGTAAGGTCTATTTTGTTGATTACAACGATAGTAGGAATTGCGCTATAACGCACTTTTTCGATAAATTCCAGATTTTTTTCGACATTCTCAACGACATCTGTAACATATAATATTACATCAGCATCGCCAATAGCACCAGTCGAAAATTTCAGCATCGACTCTTGTAGTTTGTAGTTTGGCTTTAACACTCCCGGGGTGTCGGAATAGACAATCTGGAAATTTTCGCCATTTACAATTCCCATAATGCGGTGGCGAGTAGTTTGCGCCTTAGAGGTGATAATCGATATACGTTCACCTACCAAAGTGTTCATTAAAGTCGACTTACCTACATTAGGGTTACCCACTATATTTACAAATCCTGATTTAAATTGCTCCATATTTTTATAAAAACTTTTTTTGAATTTTTTAGAAGTTCTATTTAAAAAGATATAAATATATCTTCGAAAAATTCACATACTTTGCAAAATTACAAATTTTTGTAGGATATTCAAAATATGAGCTGCTAAAATTTTGTACTTTATATAAATTTAAATAAATTTGCGCTATGGTAAACATTGGAATTATAGGAGTTGGAGGAGTAGGAGGCTACCTCGGCTCACATTTAACATCGTATTACGAGGGTAGTAGCGATGTTCGTATTTCGCTTTTTGCTCGTGGCACAACAGCTAGGGTATTAAACAGAGATGGTTTAACTCTGAAAACCAACACAAAAACAACTATTTCTCGCCCTTTTGCAATCTATCAACCAGAGGATGAGCCGCAAGATAAGATGGATTACGTTTTTGTCTGTGTCAAAAGCTACTCTATAGTATCGGTAATTGAGCTGATAAGAAAAATAGCCAATAGCAACGCTACGATTATCCCTTTTCAAAATGGCGTTGATGGACATGCAATGTTAAAGGAGTTATTGCCCGAATTAAATGTAATTAATGGTTGTGTATATGTAATGAGTCGTATAGAGTCGCCTGCGGTTATCGTTGAGAGTGGAATACCCAAAAAAACTCGGTTCTATTATGGCAGTGATAGTGGTGAAATGGATAATCTTCGACATCTTGAATCTATCCTTAAACCATCTTTCGATCATATCCACCTAGTAGACGATATAGCAATAAAAGTGTGGACAAAATTTTCAAGAATCTCAACCCTCTCTACAATTCAAACCTACTACGGTATCACATGTGGCGAAATAGTAGCTAATCAAACTATTATGAATCAATATATTGACCTGCTAAAAGAGTTTATCGCTGTTGCCCTATCAGAAGGCTACAAACTTGCCGACGACCTTCTACAAGAGAGTCTCGACTACGTGAAAATTACCCCTTTTGGTATGACAACCTCAATGCAAAGAGATTTCAGTGAGGGCAAAAAATCCGAACTAGAAGGTCAAACAGGCTACATAGTCCGCATAGCCGAAAAAAATGGAATTGCAGCTCCGCTGTACAGTATGATGTATATGGAACTTCTAAAAATCTCTCAAAATTCAGAAATTTGAACTCCCCTTTAATAAATTATCGTACCTTTGCAAAAACAGAAAAAAAAGATTTATGCAATACAAATTTTTGGTGCTTGATTTGGATGGCACGCTTACAAATGACAAAAAAGAGATAACTGCTAACACTCTTCAAACGCTTCGAAAAGCGCAGCAGAAGGGTATTAAGTTGGTACTTGCTTCGGGGCGACCTACTTATGGTATTGTCCCGCTCTCTGTAGAGTTAGAGATGAAAGAGTTTGGCGGTTATATTCTTTCGTATAATGGTGGAAAAATTATAGATGTATCTGATATGAGTGTGATTTATGAATCGACGCTTCCACTAGAGCTTGTAGCTCCGCTTCACACTGCTGCAAAAGAGAGTAATTCGGTAATTTTGACCTATCAAAATGAATATATTTTAACCGAGGTGCCAGATGATAAATATGTTGGGCACGAGCTGTTTTTGACTAAAATGAAGCCGAAAAAGGTTGAAAATTTTTCAGAAGCAGTAGATTTTGCTCCCGATAAGTGTCTTATTGTTGGTGAGCCTGAAAATCTTATTCCACTTGGAGAGCAGTTGATGCAGAAATATAGCGACTCTCTAAATGCTTTTCGCTCTGAACCATTCTTTTTAGAGGTTGTACCTAAAGGTATTGATAAAGCACAATCGCTTCAACGCCTACTCGACTTTACAGGTGATAGCAAAGAGCAGATGGTGGCTGTTGGTGATGGTTTTAACGACCTATCTATGATAAAATTTGCTGGTTTTGGTGTGGCTATGGCAAATGCACAAGATGCAGTAAAAGAGGCTGCCGATTATATTACCTTATCAAATGAGGAGGATGGGGTAGCGGCAGTTGTTGAGAAATTTATATTATAGGGTAGGCATATCCGCAAAAGGGGTTTTGCGAATACGCCTTTGCGGTTGAGGATGACCCAAAAGCACCCATTTTAGACAAACAACCCTTGCTACAAGCTCTGTGGCAAGGGTTGTTTGTCTATTTTAGAGACTTTTAAGTCATCATCAATTATTACAAATTTACTATACAGTCATAATCTCTTTCTCTTTTGCAGCAGCAAGAGCATCAACATCTTTAATTAATTTGTCTACCATTTTTTGGATGTCGTTTTCGCAATCTTTAGCCATATCTTCAGCTAAACCATCTTTTTGCGACTTTTTAACCTGCTCCATACCGTCACGACGAGCGTTACGAAGAGCCACTTTTGCGCTCTCACCCTCACCTTTTACCTGTTTTACAAGAGCTTTACGACGATCTTCTGTAAGTGGTGGTACGTTAAGACGGATTTGGTCGCCATTGTTTGATGGAGTAAGACCAATATTGCTATCAATAATAGCTTTTTCGATAGATGGAATAAGTTTTTTATCCCATGGTTGAATTAGGATTGAACGTGCATCAGGAACGTTTACACTAGCTACTTGATTGATTGGCATTTCGGCACCGTAACTTTCAACAGTAATACCGTTAAGTACATTTACAGATGCTTTACCTGCACGAATATCAGCAAGTTGATTTTCAAAATGCTCTACACATTTGCCCATTTTTGATTGAGCAGCTGATAAAATTTCTTTTACTTCTACCATGACTTTTATTTTTAATTTGTTTATATATTTATTTTTTGATATTTCTTTGGCGTATTACAGACGTTGTGCACAACGTCTCTGCCGCCTCTAAATTACAGACGTTGTACACAACGTCTCTACTGCCTGTGAACATTTTTCAATCGTTATGAATTACGAACTACAGTGCCAATATTTTCACCAGTAACCACTTTCATAAGATTTCCTGGCACATCCATATTAAATACCACTAGCGATAGTCTGTTTTCACGACAAAGAGCAAAGGCGGTAATATCCATAACTTTTAGTTCACGAGCAATAACTTCATCAAATGTAATTTCGTCGAATTTTACTGCATCGGCAACCTTTTCAGGGTCGGCAGTATAGATTCCATCTACACGAGTGCCTTTAAACATAACATCAGCCTCTAGCTCAACGCCACGTAGAGCCGAAGCAGTGTCGGTTGTAAAGAAAGGATTGCCCGTACCACCTGCTACAATCACCACATAACCAGCCTCAAGAGCCTCAATAGCTTTTGATTTTGAGTAGTGCTCACCAATTGGTGACATCGAAATAGAGGTCATAAGCTTAACCTTTACTCTTGCGCTTTTTAGTGCACTCTCCAAGGCAAGAGAGTTGATTACAGTGGCTAGCATACCCATTTGGTCGCCGCTAACACGGTCGAACCCTTTAGCAGCTCCGCTCAATCCTCTGAAGATGTTGCCACCACCAATAACGATTGCCACCTGTGCACCGCTTTGAGCAGCCTCACGAATTTGAAGTGCATAACTATTTAACACCTCATTGTTGATACCATATTTGTCTGCTCCCATTAGCGACTCACCGCTAAGTTTAAGCAAAATACGTTTATATATACTTTTCATAATGAATAATTAATAATGAATAATTAACAATTTATAATTAATAATTTATAATTAGTACCCTCCTCCTTTTTTTAGTAGTATTTCGTCGAATAACTCGATGATTCTAGTTACATCTATATTAAATTCTACAGTTGTGTGTAGAGGGCAATCATCACCAAAAACTGAGCGATGTGGATAGTCGTTTCCGTGACTTACTACCTCAACTCTTGTAGCATCTACTCCTCTTTCGATAAGTCGATTTGCCATAAGTGCTCCCTTTTTTAGACTAAACTCCCACACTTCTGTAGTGGTGTGGAGAGTGTCATTTTTGGCGGCATAACTATCCACCACAACGTTTATATCGTTATTAACCTGAAGGTATGGCACTAGTTCATCACATAGATTATCTAAAGTTGTAAGAACTGTGCTATCTCGTAAAATTCGACAATCTGCAAACTCAATATTTAGTCCGCTTTTGGTTTGATAAACCACTGCTTTATCGCCGCCAAAATATTTCCCTACAATATCTACCAAAAACGCTTCGATATCGTTAAGCATATTTTGTCGTTTTTCAATAGCCGAAGATAGCTCCATTATTTCGCTATTTCGTCGTCGCATTGTCTGCTCAATTTCGTCAGCTCGACGCTTTGCAACAAGTGTGTTTACGCTACCTCTTGCCTCCATTCTGTCGTACTTATCCTCCAAAAGCTGAATTTGACGACGAAGTCGGAGCGTATCGCCCGAAAGATTTATATTACTCATATACAACGACTTTTTATCAGCCTTCAAGCTCTCAATCTCAGAGGTTTGGTTCTGAATAACCACACGATTAGCATCTAATCGCCTAGTAGCATCACTATACTTCTGCGAAGAGACACATGAGGTGAGAAAAAGTAGTATAAATAATAAAAATCGCATGATAATAATGATTAATTATAAATTATAATTTATCGTTTATCGTTTATAATTATTTTTCTGTTGAATAAAGTTTATCAAGATTAGTCTTAATCTTTTCATCAACAATATAATCGTCGTAATCCATATATTTGTCAATCATACCATTAGGAGTAATCTCAATAATACGATTAGCTACAGTGCTGATAAATTCGTGGTCGTGAGAGGACATCAACACAACGCCTTTGTAGTTTGTAAGGGCGTTGTTGAATGCCTGAATCGACTCCAAATCAAGGTGATTGGTTGGAGAGTCAAGAACAAGCGTATTTGCCTCACTAATCATCATTTTTGAAATCATACAGCGCATTTTTTCACCACCAGAAAGTACCTCAACCTGTTTGTAAATCTCTTCACCGCTAAACAACATCTTACCTAGATAGCCACGAAGATAAAGCTCGCTTGTGTCTAATGAGAATCCTGCTAACCAGTCGATAATATTTAGTTTATTATTGAAAAATGGTGCATTGTTTAGAGGTAGATAGGCTGTTTTGATGGTTACACCCCACTCAATCATACCAGTATCCGATTTATCCTCATCCATAATACAATCTAAAAGAGCTGTAACGGCACGAGGCTCACGAGATAGGAACACCACCTTATCGCCACGCTCGATTGTAAACGAAACTTTGTCGAACAGCTTTTGACCATCGATAGTTTTGCTTAATGAATCTACAGCTAAGATTTTTGTCCCTGGCTCACGCTCCATACTAAAGATAATACCTGGATATTTACGCATAGATGGCTTAATCTCCTCTACATTTAGCTTCTCAAGCATCTTTTTACGACTTGTCGTCTGCTTACTTTTTGCCACATTGGCACTAAAGCGAGCAATAAACTCCATAAGCTCTTTTTTCTTCTCTTCTGCCTTTTTGTTTTGTTGAGCTGCTTGGCGTGCTGCAAGCTGGCTCGACTCATACCAGAAGCTGTAGTTACCAGCAAATAGGTTGATGTCGTTGTAGTCGATATCAATAGTGTGTGTCGAGACTGAGTCTAAGAAGTGACGGTCGTGCGATACCACTAAAACTGTATTTTCACAATTTGAAAGATAGTTCTCAAGCCACATAATAGTGTTTACGTCAAGGTCATTGGTAGGCTCATCTAAAAGTAGATTATCAGGCTTACCAAATAGAGCTTGCGCAAGTAGTACCCTAACTTTATCTTTAGCATTAAGGTTACCCATTAACTCATAATGAAGGTTCTCTTTGATACCTAGACCGCTAAGAAGCTGTGCAGCATCGTTTTCTGCATTCCAACCATCCATTTCAGCAAATTTTTCCTCTAAATCGGCAGCTTTTAAGCCATCCTCTTCCGAGAAATCCTCTTTCATATAGATTGCATTTTTCTCCTGCATCACATCCCAAAGTGGGCGGTGACCCACAAGAACTGCATCCAAAACAGTGTATGAGTCGAACTCAAAGTGATCTTGTTTTAGAACAGATAGACGCTCAGATGGACCAAAAGTAACCACTCCCTTAGTTGCGTCGATTTGACCGCTTAAAACCTTTAGGAAAGTAGATTTTCCTGCACCATTTGCACCGATTACACCGTAGCAGTTGCCCGGAGTGAATTTTAAATTTACATCTTTAAAAAGAGTACGTTTGCCAAATTGGACTTCTAAATTTGAAACTGAAATCATATTATTTTTATATACCTATTTTTTCTTTCTTAAAATTAGAGCGAATAAAACTCTCCATAATTTAGTGCAAAGTTACTCTATTTGTTTCGTTCCACAAATTTTAATTCAATTTTAATTAAAATTTTACTTAATTTTTATCTTTTTCTCTGTTATAGACCCCCATGCCATTATCAAACCAATAGCAAAATATGAGAGAAGTAGGTCGTAAATATCGAAAACTACAAAACGTAGATAGAAAATATCCCATCGTCCTACTAAATCGATAATAAAGTTGATAAACGAAAAAATAGTATCGATTGCGACTTCAAAAAAATGAAAATCGAATACAACCCAGAGCCATGAAGCAATAAATAGTGGCGGAAGTAGCAGCGCAATCAAAATATTTGAAAAAGCAGCAAAAAATGTTCCCTCACTAAAATAGTATAACGAAAGAGGAAGCATAAAAAGGGTTATGAATATGGTGGTAGTAAAGAGCATTATTGTGTTGCGCCTTATGCTTGCTCCTTCTACTATAGTGTGTTCAGAAATGGAGCTACTATATATAATCCCAAACATTGCAAAGTATGAGAGCTGAAAACTTACATTCCAAATTATATTAGGATTAATAGCAATCATTAAAAAGGCCGCAAGAAAAAGTATGTTGTAGGCGTGGTAACGACTTGTAAGCGTGAAAGAACATAGCTGAAATATAGAAAACATTATAACAGCCCTAACAACCGACGGAGTAGCACCACAAAGAAGAGCGTAAAAAATCAAGACCAAGATAATAATCAACACCTTTACCACCCTTAAAAGCCTTATTGCATTTAAAAAGCGAAACAGCACGTTGAGCATCATAAAAATTATGCCCACGTGCATACCCGATACTGCTAGGGCGTGCATTACCCCTGCTTTTCTATAGCGAACTGAGGTTTTGGGAGATAGTTCGCCTCTATCGCCCACTAACAGAGCTTTTAATACTGCTCTATCTTGCTGGGCAATCGAAAGAGAAGATACTCTATCTACTATAAACTTTCGCAATCTGTTAACTCTATTTTGTGGAAGAATTAGAGCTGCTCTATCCACCCTGTTTTCTCGATATATATAGCCAACCTGCTTTATTCCCTGCATTTTATAGCTACGAAGTGCACTTTTAAAGTCGGAGTGGTATTTGTCTATATCTTCCAGATAAAAATTTGCTGCCACGGTATCACCTTTAGAGAGTCCACTCTCTTTTTGTATTAACATATAACTATGTGGTGAGTTTGATAATACCTTTGCTTTAAAATAGTTTGAACTACTATCTTCTAACGCCACAATAAGCTCAATTTTCTGCTCAGATGGAAGAGTTGGAGCGGTTGTATCTATAAATTTTATTAGTCCACCCGACAAAATTAACACAACCAATATCCACTCCCTCCTAAAACGACGAAAAATCAGCAATAGCAGCGCAAAAAGAGCATACCGCCCCAATACCACACCTATGATAAAAAGCATGGTTATGCGGAAGAATGGTATTAGCTCTAATTGTTTCATAATTAATAATTAATAATGAATAATGCGAATAAAGGTTTGAAATTTTCGAGCTATTTTGAGCTATTTTTGCAACTAGAATTATAAAAAAAGTTATTTTTTGACTAATTAAAGTAAAAAAATGGCTCATTCTCAAAATCTGTTGTTAAGAATATGGCAATAATTGTTTTACACTACTTAAAAATTACAATTTGTGGCTCGGCTGTAGAGACGTAGCCCTGCTACGTCTGAGTTTGGATTTGGCTTGGCAAATTCAATTTTGATTGCTTTGGTTCGGTTACAAACCGCCAAGGCACAATGTCTCTACGGGGTATTATCAAA
>JAWXTR010000058.1:0-19199 GCA_044433365.1 Rikenellaceae bacterium | reverse complement strand
GAGATTTTTTGCTATTGAATCGAAAATATAGTGGTTCTATATTGAGATTTAATAGTGAAAAATATCGCTCCAAGAGTGCTATTAAGAATATGGCAATAATTGTTTTACACTACTTAATATACCTATTTTGTTACTAATTTGCATAATTTGCACCAATTTTATACATTTTTTCTTAAATTTGCACTATGTACAGAAAACTTACGATAGACGAAGTGGCAACACTACAAGGTAGAGGTTGTCACTCAAAAGATTGGAGGCTTATTCAGGTAAAAAGAGATAGCGCAAAAGGCTTTTTTGATGCTTATCGCTATAAAAATGTGCTTTTTTCGGGTCGTGTTAGGCTTGGATATATATCTGGTAGAATCGATTTATCCGACTCTATATCTGTGCCGTGTAGCATACGTAATGTACATATTTTCAACTCTACAATTGGCGATAATGTCTACATAAATCATGTCTCTCGCCAAATTTCAAACTACACAATCGCTGAAGGAGTAGTAATTGACTCAGTAGGTTCAATCGATGCAAATAGTGGTAGCACATTTGGCAACAACACCCAAGTTACAACAATTAACGAGGGTGGAGGGCGTGAAGTTGCTATTTTTAATGAACTTTCTGCTCAAATTGCCTATATTTTTGCTCTTTATCGTCATAATCAACCACTTATATCGGCACTTTACGATATGGTCGATAGATATAGCCAAAATATTGCTGCACGTGGTGCTCAAATTAGTCGTGGTGCGAAAATTATAGATTGCAAAACGATAGAGGATGTAAATATTGGCGAATTTGCCACTGTTAGTGGAGTTTTAAGGCTTTGTAATGGCTCAATCAATAGTTCTAAAATTGCTCCAACCTATGTTGGAGAGGGGGTAATTGCCGATCACTTTATTTTAGCGCAGGGAGCGACAGTAAAAGATGGTGCAATTGTCGATAAATGTTTTGTTGGTGAGGCTGTAGAGATAGGAAAGCAGTTTTCGGCAGAAAATTCGCTGTTTTTTGCCAACTCCGTGGCTATGCACGGTGAGGCGTGTTCTGCTTTTGCTGGACCTTACACCGTAACTCACCACAAATCTACACTTTTAATCGCTGCACTCTACTCTTTTATGAATGCTGGAAGCGGACTTAATCAGAGCAACCACATGTATAAGCTTGGTGCTATCCATCAAGGTATCTTAGAGCGTGGCGTAAAAACTGCAAGTGGTGCTTATATGCTTTTCCCTATGCGTGTTGGGGCGTTTTCGCTTGTTATGGGTCGACACTACTCAAATAGCGACCTTTCAGATTTTCCATTTTCTTATATTATCGAGAATAAAAGAGGTGAAACAGAGATTATACCTGCTGTTAATCTAAAAACCATAGGTACACGCAGAGATTCAGAAAAGTGGCAAGAACGTGATAAGAGAGCGAATAAAAATAGATTGGATTTAATAAATTTTGAGCTTTTAAATCCCTATATTGTGAAGAAAATGGTCGACAGTGAGCATTTATTCCAAAAAATGATTGAATATAATTGTTTTACAGATGATGAGTCGAGATGTAATGGTGCATTAATTTCTAAAAAATCAACCCACAGAGCTATCGAAATTTATGGAGATGGCATATTAAAATATTTGGGTGAAAAGCTGCAAAAACGACTCGAAGGTGTAGATCTGCACGATACAAAGCAGATTGTTGAAAGATTAACTCCAAATTCGACTGAAGAGTTGGGAAAATGGGTCGATATAGCAGGGCAAATTGCTCCAAAATGTAAAGTCGATGATATTTGTGATGATATTGCATCTGGATTTGTTAACTCATTAGAGGGGATAAACTCTCGTTTTAGGGATATTTTAGACCATTATGAGCAGTATGAGTGGTGTTTTGTGGTATCACTTCTCCAAAAACGACTAGAAAAGAGAATCGAGGATATTACAAGTCAAGATATTTTGGAATTTATAACAAAATATCAGCAGTGTTGTGTAAAATTTGAAAAGGCAATCGAAGCTGATGCAAAAAAAGAGTTTAGTGCAACAGCACGTATCGGTTATGGAATAGATAGTCAAAGTGAGCAAAAAGCTGATTTTTTGGCTGTTCGAGGTTAGTTTTTATCTTTCCTTTTATGAGAAAATTAAATCAATTCATAATTCATAATTCGTAATTCGTAATTCAGACGTTGGACCCAACGTCTCTACCGAGCATTGTAAATAAGGTTGCCTATAAAATCAACACAAACCTTTAATAGCAGCTCTTCGCCTCTGCTTTTAGTGTTAAGAAGTTTTGTGAAAATTGCGTTAAGAAAATTGATTGTTTGAACTCCTCCTACGCTAAGAGCGTAGCAACAAACTACTTTCATGTGAGTTATCAATTTTTAGTAATTTTCACAAAACTTTAGCGTTAAAAAAGCAGTCAGCGAAAGATTTTTTTGTTTCTTTTTTATAAAAAAAAGAAAGTCCGAGCAAAGAAAATAATACAATTCATAATGCGTAATTCATAATTAAGTAGGGTAAAATAATTATTGGTGTATTTTTAAAAGTGCTATTGGAGATGAGATTTTTTGCTATTGAATCTCAATATAGTGGTTCTATATTGAGATTTAATAGTGAAAAATATCGCTCCAAGAGTGCTATTAAGAATATGGCAATAATTGTTTTACACTACTTATGCAAATCAAAACAAAAAACTTAAACAAAAAATAGGTGAAAAATCCCGAAAGAAATTCCACCTAACAAAAAATATGAAAATAATACTACTAAAACCCAGACTACATCATGCCGCCCATGCCCCCCATACCACCAGGCATAGCAGGAGCCGAAGGCATATCCTCTTTTTTATCGACTAGTACACACTCAGTTGTAAGGAACATAGAGGCAACGGAAGCAGCATTTTCAAGTGCTACACGAGCCACTTTTGTAGGGTCGATAATACCAGCAGCCAATAAATCTTCGTATTTATCAGTGCGAGCGTTATAACCGAAATCTTTGCCTCCCTCACGTACTTTTTGAACCACAACAGAGCCTTCGCCCCCAGCATTTGCCACAATCTGACGAAGTGGCTCTTCGATAGCACGTTTTACGATTGCGATACCAGTAGTTTCGTCGTCGTTATCGCCTTTAAGCTCTTCAAGAGCAGCAGCAGCACGAATATATGCCACGCCACCACCTGCAACGATACCCTCTTCGACAGCTGCACGAGTAGCAGCTAAAGCATCATCGACTCTATCTTTTTTCTCTTTCATTTCAACCTCAGTTGTAGCACCAACATAAAGCACTGCCACACCGCCAGCTAGCTTAGCAAGACGCTCTTGTAGCTTTTCACGGTCGTAGTCAGAGGTTGTATTTTCAATCATCTCACGGATTTGTTTTACACGAGCTTCGATAGCAGCCGCTTCGCCAGCACCGTCGACGATAGTTGTATTTTCTTTGTTAAGAACCACTTTTTCGGCACTACCCAACATCTCGATAGTGGCAGTTGCAAGTTGCAAGCCAGTCTCTTCGCTGATAACTGTACCACCTGTAAGGATTGCAATATCTTGAAGCATCTCTTTACGACGATCGCCAAAGCCTGGGGCTTTAACAGCAGCGATTTTTAGTGTGCCACGTAGTCGATTTACAACAAGAGTTGTAAGAGCCTCGCCATCAATATCTTCAGAGATGATAAGAAGTGCACGACCCGATTGAGCAACTGGTTCAAGAACAGGAAGAAGCTCTTTCATAGTCGAAATTTTCTTATCAGTGATAAGGATATAAGGTTGTTCAAGCACAGCCTCCATTTTTTCGGTATCAGTAATGAAATATGGAGAAAGATAACCTCTGTCGAACTGCATACCCTCAACCACAGCAACGTGAGTTTCAGTACCTTTAGCCTCTTCAACAGTGATAACACCCTCTTTTTTTACTTTACCCATAGCCTCAGCGATAAGTTTACCGATTGTAGAGTCGTTGTTAGCCGAAACTGTAGCTACCTGCTCCACTTTTTCGATATCGTCGCCAACCTCTTGGCTCTGCTCACGAAGCGAACCAACAACAGCAGCAACAGCCTTGTCAATACCACGTTTTAAATCCATAGGATTTGCACCAGCAGTAACATTTTTGATACCCACGCCAATAATTGCTTGCGCTAGAACTGTAGCAGTAGTTGTACCATCACCTGCATCGTCGGCAGTTTTTGAAGCCACCTCTTTTACCATTTGAGCACCAACATTTGCAAAAGTATCTTCAAGTTCAATCTCTTTTGCCACTGTTACGCCATCTTTTGTAATATGTGGACCACCAAATTTCTTCTCGATTACAACATTTCGACCTTTAGGTCCTAAAGTTACCTTTACAGCATCTGCAAGAATATCGACACCTTTTTTAAGCTCTTCACGAGCATCTGTATTAAATTTTATCTCTTTTGACATTTTTTTAATTTTTTAGAATTTTTAGAATTGTTGGATTCTTAGAAGTTGCCTTAGTCTAATATCGCCATAAGGTCGTTTTGGCGCATAATAAGATACTCTTTGCCATCATAAGTAATCTCAGTGCCTGCATATTTGCCGTAAAGCACTTTATCACCAACTTTTACCTCCATTTCAATCTCAGAAGTGCCTTTGCCTACTGCGATAACTACTCCCTCTAATGGTTTTTCTTTTGCGCTATCTGGAATAATAAGTCCGCTAGCTGTTTTCATCTCTGCAGCTTTTGGTTCAACTAGAACTCTGTCTGCTAATGGTTTAATGTTCATTTTTTTATTTTTTAATTGTTATTGTTTTAATTAATAATGAATAATTAGTTCAGTTATTGAGTATTAGTCTCTAACCTCTAGTCTCTAACCTCTAACCTCTAACCTCTAACCTCTAACCTCTAACCTCTAACCTCTAACCTCTAACCTCTAACCTCTAATAATAACTTACAGTAGCAGCTGAAGAGACTTCAGAAAAACTCTTAATCGGAACCAGTGAAAAATTCCAATTATAATCCCTATCCTGAGCAATGCGATATTTTTCGTAAACAGGTGCGCCCCAACTATCATCACCACCAACTCCACTATGAAGATGGTCGATACTTACCTCAACAAAATCACGAGGTTTAATATCGTTTATATGAGTCTGTTTCGGCTTAATATTTTGATAATCTTTAATATCTCTCGATTCATATGCCGATTTATTTGCATATTGATAAGGGTGTGACGACTCTTCACCATCAAAATCTTCGATGCTATTTCGTTGAACATTAAATCCAAACGGTGCACTCTCACCAACAATCATCAATCCTCCAGAGCCAGATTTTTCTCTACCAAAAGCGGCAAAACGGTTGTCGCTACGATGTCCATTCTCTTGCGGACGAACGTAAGGGAAGTAAAAATCGTCGATTAAAGTTGTATAGTAACCCAAATCGGATGCCCAATTTCTATCAATATAATTCTCGTCATCGCCACGACCATAATATACAACATGTGAAAAATCGTCAGTAAGTCGCATTCTTACCCCTAAACGAGGCATATAACCTACAGTAGTGGCAGCTTTATAGCTACAATCCACATTTACGACCCCCGTAGCATATACCTTATAAATAACTGTCATTGAACTATTGTAAGGTAGAGAGTAGTTTACTGTAATCTCCGCAGAGCTACCATTATCTGCACTTTTAACACTCTCTACGTTAAATTTTTGACTTGCCACTTTCCACTGTTGCATTTTTAGAGGATCTCTACGACCATAATCGTTATCGGTAGGTGCTCGCCAAAATGAAGGTTGCAATCCAAAACCATCTTTGATGTACTCCCTTTGTAAAACTTTATATGAGCTAACCACCCCTTTTTGCTTATCAAACACAAAATCAGTTCGTGAGGATGTAATCGTAATAAACGACCCATTATCATCTACAGAAACTGAGCCAGAGGCTTTATAATTGCTCTTTTTTGCAGCACTTTTAATTAAAAACTGGTCTGAAGCCACCTCTGAGCCGCTTTTCAACCCTTTTTGAGAAGTTGTACTCTTAACCGAAAGGTTTAGCATATACTCAGTGCCTACTGAGCGAGGTAAATCTTCAACGTATAGGTCGTATTCGCCACTCTCTTGTGGTGCAAGATTTACACCACGTATTGAGCCAGAGCGAATACGCTTACCATTGCCCATAACCTCATATATAAAGCTATAATTGCTACTGTTTTTAAAGAAGTTGCCATTTTTTATGCGTACAATACCTTTTACAGAGTCGATAAGCTCAAAATGGAAATTTTGATACGCCTTTTTAACCTCTTTTAATGCAGGGTGTTCCATACGGTCGGGGTTAACCAAGCCATTACATAGAAAGTTGCCATCCGATGGTAGATTTTTACCAAAATCACCTCCATAAGCCCAATAACCACCATCTTCATCTACCCATAAGCCTTGATCCACCCAATCCCAGATAAATCCACCTTGCAGATTTGGATATTTATGTATTTGCTCCCAAAGCTCTTTAATATTTCCCGTTGAATTTCCCATTGAGTGAGCATATTCTGAGGCGATATATGGTCGGTCGGTATCATTATTGCCCCATTTTTCTAGTGTAGCAGCATCAGGGTATTGCGGACAGAAAATATCGGTATTCCACTCTAGTAGAGCACGTTCATACTGCACAGGGCGAATAGAATCGGCTCCTTTTAGGTATAGATATGTTTCGTAGAAGTTAAAACCGTTGCCAGCTTCGTTTCCAAGCGACCAAAATGTAATACATGAGTAGTTTTTATTACGACCAAACATATTTTTTGTTCGTGTAAGGTGTGCATCAAGGAAATTTCGGTTATTTCCTAATGAGCGACCTTGCTCAAGACTATAACCCATACCGTGCGACTCAATATTTGCTTCGTCACACACATAAAAGCCATACTCATTACATAATTCATAGAAAAGACGCTGCTGAGGATAGTGACTACAACGAATTGCGTTAATATTATTGCGCTTCATTATTTCCAAATCTTTGCGCAAAGTGGCTTCATTTACATGGTGACCAGCAGTGTCGCAATGTTCGTGCATATTCACCCCCTTAATAAGGATAGGCTTGCCATTTACAAGATATTGGTTACCAATAATCTCAATATTTCTAAATCCAAACTTAAACGGAACAAACTCAATAAAACGTTTATCCTTTCTAACACGCATAAGCAGAGTATATAGGTTTGGACTCTCTGCACTCCAAGCCTTAATATTTGGAATTATGGCTTCAAATTTTAAAGTGTCGAGGCTATTGGCTTTTAGAGTGCGGTCGGCAGTGTAATATTTTATAATTTCGCCATTTTCGTCGATAATTTCGTAATAAAGCGTTACATCCTCACTCCCGTTATAGCTATTCGACAAAACAACATCCAATTTTAACTCACCTTTGGTGTAGGTAGAGTCGTCCATAGAGGCTATAATTTTGAAATCGTCGATACGAGTTTTGGGTTGAGCAAAGACATACACATCTCTCTCAATTCCGCTAATTCGAAAAAAATCTTGACACTCTAAGTAGCTACCTGTACTCCAGCGGTACATAACCAAACAAATTTCGTTTTCACCCTCAATAACAAAAGGGTTAAGCAGCACCTCTGCTCTATTTTTAGAATCTTCGTTGTAAGCGACTTTTACGCCATTGACATACAGGTAAACACCCGATTTTGCAGCTCCAATATTTAGAAAAATATCACCATCTAGCCATGCGTAAGGGATATTTATCTTTTTATGATAAATTCCGATAGGTACAGCATCAGGTAGAGAGGGTGGAGTAGGGTTTGATGGTGCAAATTCATAGGGATGGTTGGTGTATATAGCTGCTCCATACCCCTGAGTCTCCCAATTGCCGGGAACTTTAATTTTGCCCCATGCAATCATATCTGGAGATTCAATTATTTTGTCGACATTAAATTTTCGGTAATCTTCGTTGTATATAAAATCCCACTCACCGTTAAGGTCTTGATATTTGCGAGCTTTGTTGTAGTCACCCTCTAGGGCATCTTCTCTACTACTATAGCTCATAAATTCGGTGCGTGAGGGGTAAATTCCCACAGAGGCTATTTTTTCGTCTTGCCACTCCACTCGGTTAGTTGTTAGCGAGCTTTGAGCAGCCACTTCAAATGCAGTAATTATTGATAAAGCAATTAATGCTATTTTTTTCATCGATTTATTTTTAAATTTATCAATTTAAGTAGAGTGAACTTCTTTAAACTCCGTACATCTACTTCACAAAATACAAAGTTATCATTTTTTTTAAAAAATACCAATTTTATACAATTAAAGTGGTAATTATAAATTAAGGGAACTTCTAAAATCTCTTAAAACTCAGAATTTAGAACTTTTCTTAAAAATTCTAAATTTTGAATTTTCCTAATAAAAAATTGTTATATTTGTACAAAATATTTAGGGAGTTCTAAATTCTGAGTTTTGAGAGATTTTAGTAGTTCCCTCTAACTCAAAATTTAAAAAGTATGAGGAAAATTTCAATTATTGCAGCTTCGGTGCTGTTATTTTGCTCGGCATGTTCTACTTCGGAAAACTTAGCAGTAAAAGTAATCGACACCCCAAACACCATTTTAAAAGTAAGTAGTGTAAAATAATTATTGGTGTGTTTTTAATAGTGCTATTGGAAATGAGATTTTTTGCTATTGAATTGAAAATATAGTGGTTCTACATTGAAATTTAATAGTGAAAAATATCGCTCCAAAAGTGCTGTTAAAAATATGGCAATAATTGTTTTACACTACTTAATTGGTGCAACAATGGATGGTGAGCAGAAAATTATTGCTACAAGTTATGAGGGTACAGTAATCTGTATGAACCATGCAGGAAAACTGCTTTGGAGCAACTCTCTCGATGGTTTTATGAACCACGATATTAATGTGGGCGATCTGGATGGAGATGGAAACGACGAGGTTGTTGCAGCTTCTGCCGATGGTAATCTCTACTGCATTGACGATAATGGTGAGTTGATGTGGAATTACTCTCATAGTAGTGCACCGCTATTTACAACCACTATCTTAACCGCTGAAGATGGTAAGCCTTATGTGGTTTGCGGTGGTTTCGACAAATATATTATATATGTAGATGGAAAAGGTAAATTTGTAAAAGATATCTACTCTGGAACATATAATATTGATGAAGGTTCAGATTCTCATGCCTTCAATCTAATGAGAACATTGAAAAAAGATGGTAAAGATGTTTTAGTTGTTCATAGCTCTATAAATACCAATTCGTCGAAAGGTGCTATTTATCAATTTAAGCCTCTTTCATATACTCCATATTCAGCATTTAATCTTAAAGCAGGTAAAGGAGCTAAAACTTTTGGTCCTTTTGCTGTTAACGACTTAGTAGGAGATGGAAATAGAGAGCTTATCTTTGGTGGAAATGTTTTAAGTGGTTTTTGTGGTGCAACAGCAGATATTGATAGTCGAAAAGATGCTGAATTTAATCCCAAGTTTAAAAATCCAGGTGAATTTGGACCAGCAGGTTATCGTATGATTTCTACAGAGGTTATACCAGATGGCGAATATATTAAATATGTTACGCTTTTTGGCGATAAAATCAATATTGTATCTACCAATCCAACCCAAGAGTTTAGTGATGTTATATCGCTTAGAGATGCACCTAATGGACTGTTTAAAGATATAAAAAGCCATTCACTATTCTTGGCAAGTGAGCAGAGTGGAGGTAGTACTATTACTGTAATCGACTACACTAATCCTAATTGGGTTGAAGAGCTAGGTGCCGTAAAACCAGAGGGCAAGCTAGCGAAAGTGTTAGAAAATAGCAAAGCTCTATCAAAAGCGTTGGAAAGCTTTGCACGCCCTGAGTGGGAGAGAGCACCACTTCCACTATATTATATGGGTCCAAATCCAAAGGGTTTGTCTCCTGAAAAACAGGCTAAATTTAAGAAATTAGCAAAAACTTCGCCTAAAGCTCCTGCATTTTTAGGTGGTGCAGGTGTAAGTAAAACCAAAACGGTAGTCTATAACGAAATGGACTATATTAACGAAAAAATGCCATATACAGTAGATGGGAAAGAGGTTGAAGTAAATGCAAATGCCGAGCGTTTCGATCGTTCAGTGATTACAAATGATGTTATTAGAACCTCAGCCGACCATAGAAGAAATCGTTTTTTAACTCAAGAGGAAATTTTAGATGGATTTTCTAAATCTATAGCAGCCAACGAACATGGTGTTGATGTGTGGGTAGGGCATGGTAGAGATTTTTACTACTACTCAACAGATACAAAAAAGAAGATGACCGAAAACCTAAATGGCAAGATGCTTATTCAAGTTTATGCCGAAATTGAGTCGCACGATGATGGTACAAAATGGGGAATCGAAAATGACCTACTTCCAACTGCTAAGGCACTTGAAAAAGTAGGAGGAAAAGTACTTATAAGAAATAAATATCTATTTTGGAACGCTAGTGTATATCTTCCTGCATTTAAGGATATACGCTCTGGCGAGTATAAAGAGTCGATTTTAGCCTCATTAGAGGAGTCGAATAGTAAAACTATGGATATTAGCGTTGCAGGACGTATGGGATTATGGGCTGCTGGTAGTATGGACTCATGGTCTACACGTTTTACTCGTGATAATCCATGTTACAACCGTCTACGTCAGATTTCTTACCAACGTATTCCTAACCCTTCTATGCGTATGCTAGTTTATCATATTGCAAATGGTGCTAGTTTTGTGATGGATTCGAGCCACGACCCAGAATATAGCAGTTTGCTTTGGGAGATGATAGCAAAAGGTTTGTTGTATGTTCCAAAACGTGATGAAATTGTGAGTATAAACCCTGTACATTTAAGTGTATTTGATCCAGACGATGACTATATTGGAAATCAAAATGTAAAGGATCTTACAAAATATGATATAAATAATGTAGATGATAATATGGTAATTAGTCGTACCGATGGCTCATGGCCAGGTGGAAAAGTTAATGAATGGGATTTCACACGATATGCAGTTGGCGTACGTGAGCGTAGATTGGAATTTATTCCAAATTACCCTCACGGAATGGTACTAATGACCCCTCCAACCGACCCAACTAAACCTCGTGGTGATATAAAAAATCATCTACATCCTATCTACAAAAATATCTTAAAAGAGTATTTTACCGATGGTCGCAACTACTACAGCGACACTAAAAAAAGCAAAACATATAGTGCAAAAGAGTATTACAAAACGGTTGAAAATGCAATTGTAGAGGGTGAAAAACAGCTTCCGCTAACTGTCGTTGGTAGAGTGGGTTGGGCTACTGCTCAAACTGCTCCAAAACATCTGCGATTAACTCTTGTCGATGGTGGATATTTAAATCCCGGCAATCAAAAAGCGGATATTACATTCCAAACTGCTAAGGTTAAAAAAGTTACAGATTTAGTGACAAATCAAGATATTACATCGCAAATAAATGGTAGCAAACTCGGTGTGGTTGTACCTTGTGGCTCATATCTTTTCTTGGATATTGAGTTAGAAGAGGAGTTGAAGTAATCTTGGCTTATTCTTAAAACTTGTTGTTATGAATTAAAATTTGTGGCTCGGTTGTAGAGACGTAGCCCTGCTACGTCTTAGTTTGGATTTGGCTTGGCAAATTCAATTTTGTTTGCTTTGGTACGGTTCAGATGTTGGACCCAATGTTTTTACCTGTGTTCGGTTTAGACGTTGGACCCAACGTTTCTACTTGTGTTCGGTTTAGACGTTGTACACAACGTCTCTACGGGGTGTTATCGAACTTGGCAATTATGAATTACGCATTATGCATTATGAATTACAATGCAACGTGTCGTGATCCTAGGCAAAATATCAAAACAAAATTAGCATTTTGCCTTTCTATCTACGAGGTAAAAATATAGCCACAACGCCAAGCAATGGAAGGTATGCCGAGATGTTAAACACCGCCTCTACGCCATTTCTCTCTGCATATCCACCCCAATATGCTGCTGCAATGCCAGCAATACCAAATGCAAAGCCAAAGAATAGACCCGAGATTGTACCAATACGATTAGGAAGAAGCTCCTGTGCCATAATTACAATTGCAGGGAATGCCGACGATAGCATAAATCCAGCTAAAAAGCTAAATACCAAAGTTAAGGTTAAGCCTACGTGAGGCATTGCAAGAGCAAAAGGTGTTGCACCTAAAATTGATGCCCAAATTACATATTTTCGACCAATTTTATCGCCAATAGGACCGCCTAACATTGTACCAAGTGCCGTAGCAAATATAAATACAAAAAGTGCATATTGCGACTGCTGAACACTAAGACCAAATTTCTCCATTGTGTAGAAAGTGTAGTAGCTGCTCATACTTGCCATATATACATATTTTGAAAATATTAGAACAAGTAGCACTCCAATATAAAAATAGGTTTTTGTGTCAGAATATGGACGTGCAATCCACTCTGCGTCGCCTTTATGTATGATTTTACGAACTTTTTTCTCTCCATTTTCGTCAATTGCTCTTTGAGCTAAGATTTTCTTATACCACTTAGCAATAATAATACTAGCCGAAACCCCAATTACCGATACAAATGCCACTAAAACGGTATTTTCCCTACCGTAAGGTGCAATAATAAATGCAGCAAGAAGTGGACCTATCGAACTACCAAGATTACCTCCAACCTGAAAAATCGATTGAGCCAACCCTTTTCTCCCAGCCGAAGCGAGCGAAGTGAGTCGTGAAGCCTCTGGATGCACAATAGAAGAGCCTGCACCTATCAAAATTACTGAGGCTATTACGCTCCAAAGCTCACTAGCATAAGCTAGACATATAAGACCAGAGAATGTAAACATTGCAGCAAGGGTTATAAACCACGGATTTGGTCGACGGTCGAGATAGAAACCCATAACTGGCTGCAAAACCGAAGCTGAAAGTTGATAACAGAGAGTTATCAAACCAATCTGCATAAAAGTTAAAGATAAATCGTCTTTAATAATAGGGTAGAGTGAGTTTACTACCGCTTGGAGTGCATCGTTACAGCAGTGACAGACGCTAAGTGCAACTAAAATTCCCATTAGTGGGGTTTGAATAGTTGTTGAGGTGTTTTTTTCTGTATTTTTCATTTTTTATTATTAGTTCACTATTTTCAGCCGTAAAAGTAGTAAATAAATCATATAAATGGTTTGAAATGACTGTTAATTTTACAATATTAATTAAATACGTTTAATTTTAAACACGAAAAAATTAACAAATCGTTAGTAAACAATATGTTTAAAAATACAATTATAAATAGTTTTTCTAACATTTGGTTGTAAATCAAAAAAAAATTAATATTTTTGTAGCTAGTTTTCAAAGAGAAAAAAAGATAGAAATAAAATAGAATAAAAGATAAAAATGAGACAGAAACTATTACTTTTAGGTGATGAAGCGATAGCACAAGGTGCTATTGATGCAGCCATAACAGGTGTTTATGCCTACCCAGGCACTCCATCGACAGAAATTACAGAATATATTCAAAAATCGAAAGTTGCTACAGAGCGTGGAGTTCACTCTCGCTGGTGTACAAACGAAAAAACTGCTATGGAGGCAGCTCTAGGCGTATCTTACGTGGGTCGTAGAGCGTTAGTTTGTATGAAACACGTTGGAATGAACGTTGCAGCTGATGCCTTTGTAAATAGTGCTGTTTCGGGAGTAAACGGTGGTGTTGTGGTGCTTGTTGCTGACGATCCATCAATGCACTCTTCTCAAAATGAACAAGATACTCGTTTCTACGGAAAATTTGCGATGACTCCTCTTCTTGAGCCATCTTCGCAACAACAGGCTTACGATTTGATTCGCTACGCTTTTGAGCTTTCGGAGAGAGTAGGCTTGCCAGTACTTTTTCGTGTAACTACACGTATGGCGCACTCTCGTTCGGTAGTCGAGACACGTGAGGCTATAGAGGTAAAAGATATATCATTTCCTAAAAATCCCGCAAATTGGGTGTTGCTTCCTGCCAATGCTCGTCGTCGTTACAAAGAGCTTATAGATATTCAGCCTACGCTTGAAAAAGATGGCATTGAGAGTGGAAATAACCTATATTTTGAGGGTAGTGACAAAACTTTAGGTGTTGTAGCTTCGGGAATTGCGTTTAACTATCTTTCAGAGAATTTCAACTCAAAAATACCATATCCTACAGTAAAAATAACTCAATACCCACTACCTACTGAGCTTCTACAACGTTTAGCCGACAATTGCGACAAAATTCTTATTCTTGAAGAGGGTCAACCTGTTATTGAGGAGCAGATGAGAGGTGTTTTAAGTGGTAAATATGAGATTTTAGGTCGTTTGACAGGCGAACTTCCACGTACAGGCGAGCTTACTCCCGACAATATCCGTGAAGCTTTAAAGCTTGATAATCGTGAGCTGCATACGGATGCTGAAAATGTCGTTCCACGTCCGCCAGCACTTTGTAAGGGTTGTGGTCATAGAGATATGTATGCTGCGCTTAATGAAGTTGTACGTGAATATGCAGATTATAAGGTGTTTAGTGATATTGGATGTTATACTTTAGGTGCTCTACCTCCATTTCGTGCTATTCACTCTACTATAGATATGGGTGCTTCTATTACAATGGCAAAAGGTGCAGCTGATGCAGGTCTTTTCCCTGCAATTGCAGTTATTGGCGACTCTACTTTCACTCACTCTGGTATGACTGGGCTGCTGGATGCTGTAAATAGTAAGGCAAATATTACAGTTATTATCTCCGACAACCTAACAACAGCTATGACTGGTGGTCAAGATTCGGCTGGAACGAATAAGTTTGAAGCTATCTGCATCGGTTTGGGAGTTGAGCCTGAGCACGTGAGAGTGGTTGTTCCTATTCCTAAAAATATGGAAGAGATTAAGGGCGTAATTCGTGATGAAATCAACTATAATGGCGTTTCGGTTGTTATTCCTCGTCGTGAGTGTATTCAAACTCTTAAAAAACATGCTAAAAAGAAATAGAGGTTAGGGATTAGAGGTTAGAGATTAGGGATTAGAGATTAGATTTTTATTTGTAATAAATTAATAATCAATGATTTAATTTCTAAGTATAAAAATAAATACAAAGCAAAATTAATGAATAATCATTATTAATTATTAATTATCAAACATGAAAACAGATATAATTCTTTCAGGTGTTGGGGGGCAAGGTATCCTATCAATAGCAGCAGTTATTGGTCAAGCGGTGCTAAATAACGGTATGAATGTAAAACAGGCTGAGGTTCACGGTATGAGCCAAAGAGGTGGTGATGTTCAATCAAATTTACGTATCTCTTCTGAGCCTATCGACTCAGATTTAATACCTCAAGGTGGTGCAGATATTGTAATTTCGTTAGAGCCTATGGAATCATTACGATATAAAGGCTACTTAAAACCAGATGGCTACATAGTTACAAATTCAACTCCAATTATCAATATTCCAACATATCCAGAGGTTGAAAAAGTGATAGCAGAGATTGAGTCAATGAAAAATAGCGTACTTCTCGATTTAGATGCAATTGCTACAGAAATTAGTGCTCCTCGTTCGGCAAATATGATTCTTTTAGGTGCTGCTTCTAAGTTTTTACCTATAGAATTTAGCCACTTAGAAGAGGGTGTAAGAGCTATTTTTGAGAGAAAAGGCGAAAAAATTGTTGAAGCAAATCTTGCTGCGCTACGTCGTGGTAGAAGTGAAGTAGAGGCGTAGCGCAATAAATATGAGAAACGCCAATAAAGGTTTGAAGAACCTTCTTCCGTTTTTTGCGAGCTGAGCGAAGCAGTGAGTGAAAACTCAGCGATTTTTGCCAGCCCTTTGGGCGTGCTTTTTCTAAAAAAGCATTAACAAAAGTTATTTTTTATAACTTGAGTTGCAAAATAGCTCTAAATAGCTCGAAAATTTCAAACCTTTATTCGCAAGAGAATTAAAAAAAGTAAAAAATGAGTAATACAATATTTAGTCTGGAGCTAGTAGAGCAGGTAACTGCTGAGCTTGGGATTACAGATTTAGAAAATGCTACAATTGGTCAGAGTGTGGCAGTAGCACAACGCTTAATAGAGCTTACAGGCACACCATTTGTACGTATGGATCAGGGTGTTCCGGGTTTGCAGCCATGTAAAGTAGGATTGGAAGCCGAGAGAGAGGCACTTCTTACAAACGTAGCCTCAATATATCCTCATCCATCGGGTATAGTGCAGCTTAGAGAGGCTACATCACGCTTTGTAAAGGCGTTTGTTGGAGTGGATGTTAATCCAGATTGTTGTGTGTCGACTTCTGGTTCTGTAGCATCATCGTTTGCAGCGTTCATAGCTTGTAATCAAGCAAAAGAGGGAGTCGATACAGTACTTTTTATCGATCCAGGATTTCCAATTCAAAAATCACAACTTGCAGTACAAGGAGCAAAATATGAGTCGTTCGATATTTTTGAATTTCGTGGTGAAAAGTTAAAAGCAAAGTTGGAGAGTTATTTAGAAAAGGGTAATATCTCTTCTATAATCTACTCCAACCCTAATAATCCTGCTTGGATATGTTTGACAGAGAGTGAGCTGCAAATTATTGGAGAACTTGCAACAAAATATGATGTAATAATCCTTGAAGATTTAGCATATTTTGAGATGGATAATCGTCGTGAGTTAGGTCGACCATTTGAGCCCCCTTATCAAGCGAGTGTATCTCGTTATACCGACAACTACATCATAATGCTTTCGGCATCAAAAATATTTAGTTATGCTGGTCAGCGTTCGGCAGTAATGGCAATATCAAACAAGCTATTTAATCGTAATTTTGAGGCTTTAGCTAAGCGTTATGGAGGTATAGGTCAGTTTGGTAGCACTCTTGTAAATGCTATCCTATATATGATTACCTCTGGTACAACTCATACCACTCAATATGGATATGCTGCAATGTTGAATGGTGCAGTAGATGGCACTATCGACTTTATAGGCGAAACTTCTGAGTATGCACGTCGAGCTAAACGAATGAAAGAGGTGTTTGAAGCCAACGATTTTCATGTAGTTTACGACTACGACCTTGATGAAAAAATTGGTGATGGATTTTTCTTCTCTGTAGGCTACAAAGATTTTGAAAGCGGTAGATTAATGCGTGAGTTGGTCTATTTTGGAGTAAGTTCTATCTCTCTAACAACTACAGGAAGTGAGCAGAGGGGTATACGTGCGTGTGCTTCTCGTATGACCGACGAGGCTATCGATTTGCTTGATGAAAGATTAAAGGCGTTTAATAGTTTTCATTCTTAATATAATACCCAAAAATAATGATTTGGAATAGTTCAAAAGAGTGTATGTCTCGTGAGGATATGAGGCTACTACAAGGAAAAAGACTACGTGAGACAGTCGAAAGAGTCTATCACAACGTTCCATTCTACCGCAATAAGATGCAGCAGATGGATATTACACCCGACGATATTAAAAGTGTCGACGATATAGTAAAACTACCTTTTACAACAAAAGACGATCTGCGAGACAACTATCCATACTCTCTTTTTGCAGTTCCAATGTCGCAAATCGTGCGCCTACACGCCTCTTCAGGTACAACAGGCAAGCCTACAGTCGTGGGCTACACACGACGAGACCTTACAATATGGAGTGAGATGGTGGCACGCTGTTTAACAGCTTATGGAGCCACTTCCGAAGATATTTTTCATGTAGCATACGGTTATGGTCTATTTACAGGCGGTTTAGGTCTGCATGGAGGTGTTGAGGCACTTGGAGCAACGGTAATTCCAATGTCGAGCGGAAATACTGCAAAACAGCTTCAACTTCTTCAAGATTTTAAACCTACTGGTATCGCTTGTACTCCATCTTATGCCCTATTTCTTGCCGATTCTATGGAAAAAGGAGGAATTTCGCTCGACAAAATTAGCCTTCGTTATGGTGCTTTTGGCGCAGAGCCTTGGAGTGCTGCAATGCGTACAGAAATAGAGAAAAAATTGGGTATAAAAGCGTATGATATTTATGGTCTTAGTGAGGTAATGGGTCCTGGTGTTGCTCATGAGTGTAGTGAGCAAAATGGTTCGCATATAATCGAAGACCACTTTATTCCAGAGATTATCGATCCTACCACTTTCGAGCAACTTCCTTATGGAGAGCAGGGCGAATTGGTCTTTACAACAATCACCAAAGAGGGTCTACCGCTGCTTCGTTATCGCACAAAAGATTTAACCTCTCTAACCGACGAGCCATGCCCTTGTGGACGTACAAATGTTAGAATGAGCCGTATTACAGGTCGTAGCGACGATATGTTGATTATCCGTGGTGTAAATGTATTCCCATCGCAAATTGAGGGTGTTATCTTAGAGATGCCAGAGGTTGAGCCACACTATATGCTTACAGTTGAGCGTGAAAATAACCTTGATATTTTAACCATTGAGGTAGAAGTTAGTCAAGATTTCTTTATCGACGATATTTCCAAGATTATGGAGCTTAAAAAGCGTATTGGTCATCGTATTCAGAGTGTTTTAGGTATCTCTGCAATCATAAAATTGGTTGAGCCTAGCACGCTTCAACGCTTTGAGGGTAAAGCAAAACGTGTAATTGATAATCGTAAATTCTAAAGCATTAAAATTATGAAAATAGAACAGTTATCTATCTTTATTGAGAATAAAAAAGGGCGTGTTAGCGATGTGGCAAACACTCTAAGCAAGGCTGAAATTAATATGCAGGCTTTTTCACTAAGCGAAAATAGCGAATTTGGAATGATGCGTATTATTGTTTCTGATAGTGAAAAAGCAGTTGCAATTCTTCGTGAAAACCGCTTTAAAGTGAATGTTACAGAGGTGTTATGTCTTGAAATTGTCGACAAACCAGGCTCTATGGCAAAAATTTTAAATACACTATCGGCAAACGATATTTTTATCGAATATATGTATGCTTTTACTCGTAGTAGCCACGCTTTTGTTGTCATTAAACCAACAAATTTAGATCTAGCTGCCGAAATCTTAGCAGCTGAGCAGCTTTAATTTGAGTCATTCGCAAAACCTTTATTAAGTTAGTTTGCAATTAGTTACATACCTGAAAACCTCCGAATTACCTCCATTTTTGCACTTTTGTGCAAAAATGGAGGTAATCAAAAAACTATATTTAACACTTTTTAAGAAAAAGTGAACAAAAACACGCCTTCAGTGGCTCTTCGAGACCACTGAGCGCACAATTTTTTTCAAAAATTGTGAGGCAAATTCGCAAAAGGGGTTTTGCGAATTCTAAGACTTTTCCAAATAAAAAAGCAGTTTTTTTTAATAAAATTATATTTTTTGCAAAAATATAATAATTTAGGTTTTTTTAGACATAAGAGATTACC
>JAWXTR010000057.1:0-19375 GCA_044433365.1 Rikenellaceae bacterium | reverse complement strand
AGCGATATTTTTCACTATTAAATCTCAATATAGAACCACTATATTTTCGATTCAATAGCAAAAAATCTCATCTCCAATAGCACTATTAAAAATACACCAATAATTATTTTACCCTACTTATGAGACAAAAAAGTGAAACCAAAGAGAAAAATTCGTCGAAAGTGGCTAAAGGTAACTTATAAAGGTAACTTATAAAGGTAACTTATAAAATTAAAATATATGAGTCGTTTTTTTATTAATAGACCAATTTTTGCCATCGTAATATCCATTATGATTGTAATTATTGGTATGATTTCGATTAAATCGCTCCCTGTTGAGCAATATCCCGATATTACCCCACCTGTCGTAACTGTTACAGCCGACTACGAGGGTGCCGATGCGGTAACAGTAGACAAATCTGTAGCAACCCCTATTGCTGAGGCGGCAATTGGGGTTGAAGATATGTTGTATATGCAGTCGACAAGTGCTAATGATGGTACTATGTCGCTGATGATAATTTTCGATATTGGAACCGATGCAAATCTTAACACTGTATTTACTCAAAACAACGTAAATAGCTCGCTTGCAACGCTTCCAAGCCCTGTAAAGACACAAGGCGTAACAACAGCACAAGCTATGGCTAGCTTTCTGATGATTTATACAATCTCTTCGGATGGCAGATACGACGATTTATTTCTGACAAACTATGCAGCAATAAATATTGAAAATGAACTGCTAAAGATTAATGGCGTCGGTAATGTTCAAATTCTTGGAGCAGGCAACTACGCCATGAGGGTATGGATTAAGCCAGAATTACTAAAATATTACAACATTTCGATAGAGGAGATAACAGAGGCTATAGAGGCTCAAAGTGCTGTTTTTTCAGCAGGAAAATTGGGAGAAGAACCTACCGATTCGCCTGTACAATTTACATATACTATATCAACTCCACCTCAAATTAACACCGCCGAGCAGTATGGCGATATAGTTCTTAGATCAGAGAGCAACGGTAGTCAACTAAAGTTAAAAGATGTGGCTCGTATCGACTTGGGCAGTCAACTTTACGGTATAAAATCGACAAGTGCAGCCAAAAATGGCGATAAAATAGAGCAAAATCCAGCAGCAATTATAATGATTACGCAAAACTCTGGAAGCAATGCAGTAGAGGTTGGTGATAAAGTGGAGAGCACGCTTTCTCAAGTGGCAAAGCGTATGCCCGATGGTATTGAACTCGACAAAATTGCCGACTCTACATCCTCAATTAAGGATGGGATTGTGGAGATTTCCTATACCATTATATTTGCTCTACTACTTGTTATATTTATAATATACCTATTTATTCAAGACACAAGAGCTACGCTAATTCCGCTTATTGCCATACCAGTTTCGCTTATCGGAGCATTTGTACTATTTCCATTTTTTGGATTTTCGGTAAATATTATCTCACTTCTTGGGCTAGTGCTTGCTATTGGACTGGTTGTAGATGATGCAATTGTGGTTGTAGAGGCTGTAGAGGTGCGAATTGAGCAGGGCGAAACTCCTCTTAAAGCAACAATTGAGGCTATGCGTATAGTCTCTTCGCCAATTATTGCCACTACGGTAATATTATTGTCGGTTTTTATCCCAATTTCACTTTCTGGCGGCATTAGCGGCAAAATGTTTCAACAATTTACTGTAACCATTGCCATTGCTGTTACAATTTCGGCATTTAATGCCCTTACCCTCTCACCTGCACTGTGTGTGCTACTGCTTAAAAAGCGAGAACCTAAAGAGAAAGGGGTATTTGGAGCGTTTAACCGCCTAATTGGTAGAGGTTTTGAAAATTACTCTAAAAAAACATCCATTTTTGCTCGCCATGCAGCACGTTCGTTTATTATTATCGCTATCTGCTGCGGTGCAATTTTTCTAATTTTCCGCCAAATTCCAAGTGGATTTCTTCCAAACGAAGATCAAGGATATATTATGGTTAGTGCATCGCTTCCAAGTGCTGCATCTATTAATAGAACCGAGAAGGTGGTCGAGCAGATAGAACAGATAATTTTAGAACACCCTGCGGTTAAAAGAGTAGCAAGCGGTGCAGGTTTTAATATGTTATCAAATATATTTTCGACAAGTAGCGCATCGATGTTTGTGGAGCTTGTAGACTACTCCGACCGAAAAATCAGTGCTATGGATTTGGCTACGGAGCTAAACGAGCAGTTCTATTTTGGTATCACAGATGCCACAGTTTTTGCATTTAATCCACCCTCTATCCCCGGTATTTCAGTCTCATCGGGCGTGACATTTATGATTGAAGAGATAGGTAGCGATAATATCGCCGAATTAGAACGCTACTCTTCGCTTCTTCTCGACTCTCTTAAAGCCAGCAGAGCTGTTGCATCGGTTATGACACAGTTTAACGCCTCTGTTCCGCAACGAAAACTAGAGATTAATCGTGATTACGCTATGCGTGAGGGTGTAGATATTGGCGAACTTCACACACTTATATCCACCTTCTTAGGCGGAGCATATATCGACGATTTCAACCGTTTTGGACAGGTGTATGATATATATATTCAAGCTGAATCAAAATATAGGCGTGATGTCGGCGATTTAAATAGCTACTTTATAGAGAATGGTAAAGGCGAAGAGATACCACTTTCGTCGTTTGTAACGCTTACCGATACTGTAGGGGTTGAATTTCTCACACAGTTTAATCTTAACCGTGCAATGGGGGTAACATTAACACCAGCCGCTGGCTACTCCACTGGAGAGTGTATGGATTTAATCGAGCAGTATGCCGCAGAGCTTCTCCCCGACAATTTTAATGTGGCATGGAGCGGTGTATCGTTTCAAGAGAAAAATTCATCATCAAATTTACCTCTGATTTTTGCCATTTCTGTTATTTTTATATTCTTGGCACTTGCGGCACTCTACGATAGCTGGTCACTTCCATTTACCATTATTCTTGGTATTCCATTTGCGCTATTTGGAGCGGTACTTTTTGTATGGCTTGCCCATATTTTTATCAATCCAGCCTATATCGACAATCTATTTATGCAAATATCGCTTATTATGTTGATAGCACTATCGGCAAAAAATGCAATTTTGATTATTGAGTATGCAAATATGCTATTTTTTGAGAAAAATAAGACTCTTTTGGAGGCTGCAAGCGAGGCGGCTCGTTTGCGTGTTCGTCCAGTTATTATGACAGCTTTGGCGTTTATTATTGGAGTGCTTCCTCTTGTATTTGCTTCAGGTGTATACTCTGCTGCACGCAATATTATTGGTATTTCGCTTGTTGGGGGTACTCTTATAGCCACTATTCTAGGGCTTTTTGCATATCCTATGTTATATGTATTCTTTGGGAAAATTGCCCACTTCGATCGTAAACGTGAAAAGCTAAAGGGCAAAGAGCAAGAGGAGGAAGAGGAGCAAAGCGATATTAAAGTGAATATCGAAGAGGGAGCAGATTAGTGTCCGCTAAACTTTTTGTAAAAATTCTAAAACGTAAACGTATGAAAAAAATATTTATCTATATATCAGCGATAATAATTATTGCAGGTTGTTCGCCAAAGCTATCATCACCAGAGGTGGAAATTGCTAGAAAATACAGTTACTCAACTGTAGAGAATGAAAAACCAATAGTAGAGAACGAAAATTGGTGGGAAATTTTTGGAGATGCAACTCTTAACAACTTAATCGAAAAAGCTCTTGAAAACAACCAAGATGCACTGATAGCTCTGTCAAAAATTGAGCAGGCATATCTTCAATATGGAGTGGATAGAGCTGCCTATCTACCTCAATTTTCATTTGATTTATCGGCTGAAAACGAATATATTCGACCCTTAGACAACCAACCAGAATATGGAATAAAACCGACTGTTTCGTGGCAAATTTCGCTGTTTGGAGCGTTAAAAAACGCCACAAAAGCGGCAAAAAGCGATATTTTGGCTCAGGAGTACAACTACAACGGGATTATGCTTGCACTTACAGGAGAGGTGGCAAAAAGCTATTTTTCGCTAATTCAGTATCGTCAAAGCGTAGAAATATCGAAAGTTACCTATAAAAACCGACTAAAATCGATGGCAATCATCGATTCGCTTGTAAATTATGGAATGTCGACCTCTCTGGAGCTAAAACAGGCAAAAGGGCTAACATCGACAGCTGCCGCTGCAATACACCAATACGAAAGAGCTGCTGCTAAAGAGCAGAGCGCACTATCAATACTACTTGGAGAGTCACCACGATTTATTGCAACCGATATAGATTATAGTGGTGGCTACGACTCTCTGCCAGAGTATATTCCCTCAGGATTACCGATAAATCTGCTCGAACGCCGCTCAGATATAATGCAAGATTATGCACTATTGCAAGCAGCAGCAGCAAAAGTGGGTATTGCTCGTGCTGCACGCTTTCCGTCCATCAGCATTACCGCTAGTGGAGGTTTGATTTCGACAGTTTTAAAAAATCTTGTCTCTTCAAATCCCTACGCCTTAGGTTGGACAGGATTATTTTCGGTAGCAACCCCAATTTTTCAATTTGGAAAGCTCAAAAAGAGCGAATTGATAGCTGTAGAGAGCTATGAGCAGGCAATCTTAGAGTATCGAAATACTATTTTTACAGCAATTTCAGATGTGGAAAATGCACTAATTTCAATTTCTACACTACGAGAGCAAAATAAGATGTATAAAGAGCTTGTAGAGTCGAATAAAGATATTCAGTTTATGACCTCAAAGCTATATTTGGAGGGTATGGTCGACTATCTTAACTTATTAGATGCCGAACGCACCCTTTATAGCTCACAACTTGAATATAGCTCACTTCTTGCTCAAAAATATTCGGCTTATGTCGATATGTTTTTGGCTTTAGGTGGTGGATATTAAAATTAAAAACCGCCCTGAAATTTGAATAGTTCGACAGAGTTCGGTTACTGGGTTCGGTAAAGTTCGATTACAGGGGTTCGATTACAGACGTTGTACACAACGTCTAAATATTCTACGAAGCAAACAAATAGATTACTCAGAAGCAGTGGGTAGGGGTCGGCTGGGTTCGGTAAAGTTCGATTACAGACGTTGGACCCAACGTCTCTACCTGTGTGTTACAATTAAAAATTCCGCTAAAAAAAAGACCGCCCTAAAAGGACGGTCTAAAAAATTGAATCTATACTAAATACTATTTTTTGTATAAGATAGAGTAGATAAGTGGCACATCATAACGGTCGCTACCACCCATGTTTGCAACTGCATCAGCTACGCTTGCACCGTTGTAGTTATACTCAGTAAGAGCGTAAGGAAAACGTTGGATAAACACTTTTTCACCTTGGTATGGCTCAAAGTAGTAAGTTTCGCCATCAGCAACAGCAGCAGCATCACCACCAACTAGGATTGATTTAGGATAACCTGAACGAACAACCTCTTGGTAAGCCTCATACTCGCAGTGACCATAGTTGTGGATATACTTTTGAGTGAAAAGAATCTCTTTTTTCATCTCAGTATCAGCAGCGTTAAATAGAGCCATAACTTTAGCAATATATTCAGCAGCAGAATCAGCATCTACCTCCCACATTTCCATTGAAGCAGTCATACCAGCTTCAAATTTAGCAGCATCATAACCACTTAACTCTGAATCAAGGAACGCAACGTTAGCGTAGTCGAAGTAAGTTGTGATAAAGTCTGCTTGCATTGGACGAGGTATATCATTCTCTGTTAAACTACCAGTTTTAAAGTTATAGATAATAACATTATCAGTGTTTGATTTAACATCAACCCAAACAGTATTAGCATTACCAGCATCAACACCGTAAGGCATACCAAGAACTGACATTGGATCAACACCTGCAGCGATTTGATTTGGAGAAAGAGCAAAGATTGATAAACGTGGGTCAACAATACCAGAGAATGGATTTTTGAAACCGATAAGATCGTTGTCGTAACCTTTTAGAAGATCTACAAACTGAGCCGACATGATGTAGTCGATACGAGTTTGTTGTCCTGAGTAAGTTGGATGTTGTCCTGGAGAACCTACCCCGATAAATTCGAATACAGCGTTGTCATCATTAGATTCCATAACACCTGATGCAATAGCAGCAGCAGCTTCAGTTGCAGAGTATGTAGGATCGAAGTTTGAAAGACGCATTGCAGTACGTAGACGAAGTGAGTTTGCAAATCTCATCCATTTTTCACTATCACCGTCTAAAAGAATATCACCAGCAACCCAAGCATCACCACAACCTTCTAAGTCAGCAGCATAAGTTTTAAGTTTTTCGATGATATCTTTGTAGATAGACTCTTGATCATCGTAAGCTGGAGTTGGATACTCAAGGATGTTGTTTGCTTGAGAATAAGGAACATCACCAAAAGTCTCTACTACTTGAAGCATCATCATACATTGAAGAATCTTAGCTGAAGCTATCTGTGCATCTGCATCACCATAAACAGACATAGATAGTGGATTTGCTTCACAAAGATCGATAATCTCTTGTAGTTGTTGTGAGTAAAGATATGCATAGTTAAAGTATACATAAATTGTACTTGCACGTGAACTAAAGTTGTAATTATCTTCATCAGAGTAGATAGGCTGTGCCCAGTGTTGACACATAATACCTTTTAGTCTTAAACCATACCAACCATTACCAAAAGTGTAAGCAATATTTCTCTGAGTTTGAGTCATCAAGCCATCAGTAGAAACCTCTGTTGGATCATTTGGATTGGTGTTAATCTCATCGAATTTTTTGTCACAAGAAGAGATTAGCGTAGTAGCTGCAACACCAACAGTCATTAATATTTTTCTATATATATTCATTTTTTTCCTATTTTAATTAGTTTCGACCTTAAAAATTATCTTAGAAGTTGAATCCGATACTAAAACCAAATGTACGAGTTGTTGGAGCATAACCACCCTCAATACCTTGACCATTTGCACTTGCACTTTGTATATATTCTGGGTCAAAGTTGTCTTGGTCAGTCATCCAAGTAGCAAGGTTACGACCATAAGCTGATAGACGAACATCTTTGATAGGACCAGTTAATTTAGAAGGAACTGTGTAGCCTAAACGAACCTCACGAAGTTTTAAGTAGTCAGATTTAAAGATATCGATAGCATCACAAGACTCATGGAAGTTAGCGTAATCCATACCAGCAATGATAGTTTCGTTTTTAACTGCTGTGCTACTTGTATTACCACTTGCATCAACATACTCACCATCAGCATTACCATACACACCTTCACAAATCCAACCACCAGTTGCACCTTCGCCCGACTCTTCATCACGCATATTACCTGTTCTACCAGGAACGTTAGTTGGAAGTGCTGATTCGTATAAGATACCAGAACCAAGACCATATCTGTAAGAACCGTAGTAGATGTGACCACCCATTTGCATATCTAATAAGAAGCTTAAATCGAAGCCTTTGTAAGAGAATGAACTAGAGAAACCAGCTGTAAAGTCTGGAGTAACTTTAGCAATCGCTTCGCTTGAACTTGTTTGGTATAAACCAGTCTCTGGGTCGATAAGTTTTTCACCATTTTCACCATATACATAGTTAACACCATAAAGCATTGGATAAGATTGACCAACTACTGCAAGAGAGCTAACAGAGAAGAAGCTAGAGCTTAAAGATACAGTTTGAATATCGTCGTTGATCTCAACAACCTCAGTATTTAGAGTTGCAACGTTGAATTGAGCATCCCAACGGAAACCAGATTTTGTTTGAACTGGAGTTGCGTTGATAGTAAGTTCAACACCACTATTGTAAAGCTCACCAGCATTGATGTATTGGTATGCGTAACCAGTAGCTTGCGATACTGTAGCAGGGATAATTTGGTTGATTGTGCGTTTTTGGTAGTAAGCAAGGTCAAAACCTAAACGACGGTTTAAGAATTGTGCTTCAAGACCAACCTCCCACGATTTAGTTTTCTCTGGAAGAAGATCAGAGTTACTAAGAGTTGTAGGGATAGAGAACATAACGTCTGAACCAAATGCAGTATTGATACTCATATAGTCAGTTGTGTTGTAAGGATCAGCATCATTACCAACAACAGCATAACCACCACGTACTTTAGCAAAGTCTAACCAAGAGATATCTTTAAGAGAACCTAGCTCCGAAAGGATAAGACTAAGGTTAGCCGATGGATAGAAGTAAGAACGGTTTGCAGCAGGAAGTGTAGACGACCAGTCGTTACGAGCAGTAACATCTAAGTAAACGATTTGGTTGTAGTCAACAGTAAAGTTACCATATACTGCATTGATACGTCTCCAGTTTTTGTTATCGTAAGTTGTAGCTGTTACAGTAGAGTTTGAAAGTTGGAAGAAGTCAGGAACGATAAGACCACTATTTGTGTAACCACCAGAGTAGCCATATTTACGGTCATTTGAGTTTGTACCAATCATTGCACTTACACCTAGTAAATCGTCAGCAAAACGCTTGTTGTAAGATGCATAAAGGTCCATATTAATCTCTGTGTATGTACGGTTAACTAACTCATAGCTAGAAGTACCTGAACCACCTGAAGCTGTACGATATTCAGCTTGGTTAGTGTATGTATCAACACCTACACGACCAGTGATTTTGAAACCATCAAATGGGTTAATATTTACACCACCATTACCAAAGAAACGGTTACGGCTATCACTTTGATAGTTTTTGTAAAGATTCCAGAAAGGGTTGTCAGCAAATGCTGCAGATGAATCATCCCAAGAGTTACGGTTCCAAGTTCTTTGAGTACCGTCAGGGTTTTGATAATCTCTAAGGTCAGAGTAGTCAAGCTCTGTGTGAATCCATTGGTAAAGAGTACCACCAGAGTAACCAACTTGAGCACGACCTAGAGTTTGAGTAGAAACGTAGCTACCGCTAGCCCATGAATCAAGGTAATCATTCATTTTAGAAGTTACGTTGAAAGATACTGTGTTGCTTTTTGACTCAGAGTTTTCTGTTGTACCTGTTTGATTTGAATTTGTGTAAGACAAACGGTAAGAGTAGTTTTGATCTGAACCAGTAACTTGGATATTGTTAGTTAAAGTTACACCAGTTTTGTAGTAAGTAGTGTAGTCATTTTCTGGATAAATCCAAGGTTTTTCTACCATATAGTTTTCTGTATCCCACTCATCAAAAGAGTTCCAAGTTAAGTGCATTACACTTTCATCGAATTTAGGACCCCAAGATTCATCAACATCCATATTAGGATAGTTGTAAGATTTACCATCGATTGTGATAGTTTCGAAAGTACCACCAGAACCACCACCATATACTTGTTGATATACTGGAACAGTAGAAACTTTGTCAAGTGCTACAGAAGAGTTAACACTTACACCGAAAGTTTTAGAACCTTGTTTACCTTTTTTAGTTGTGATAAGTACCACACCATTAGCACCACGTGAACCGTAGATAGCAGTTGCAGAAGCACCTTTAAGAACCGACATACTTTCGATATCGTCAGCAGGAATATCTGCTGCAAGGTTACCTTGGTTATAACTGTTGTCTGAGTAGTCCTCATTTGAGATAGGCACACCGTCAACTACGAATAGTGGTTGGTTATTACCTGTAAGAGAGGTATTACCACGGATGTTGATTCTCGAACCACCACCAAGTTGTCCAGAAGCAGATGTAATTTGAACACCAGCAACACGACCAGACATTGATGTAACAACGTTACCAGTACGTACTTTTGCTAGCTCCTCACCATCTACCTCTTGTACTGCGTAACCAAGAGCTTTCTTTTCACGAGTAAGACCCATACCTGTTACAACAACCTCTTGTACATTAAGAGCGTCTGCTGAAAGTAAGAAATCTTGAGTTGTTGCACTTGGAGAAACTTCTGCTACTGCTGGCTCAAAACCAAAGAAGTTTACAGTTAGAGAAACTGCTCCATTTACATTTTTAATTACATAGTTACCATTCTCGTCGGTAACTGCACCTGTTGATGTGCCAGTAACGATAACAGTTGCACCAGCAACTGGCATGTTATCATCAGCTGATCTTACGGTACCTGCAAGTTGACGTGTCTGAGCTAATACGAAAGTAGCCGACATTACAAAAACAAGTACAAGCATAGAAGTAAATCTTTTCATGCGCGTCTGATTTAAAATTGAACAATAATTATTTATTTACTAATTTTTCATTTTGCTAATACAATAGTGTAAAACATTTTTTGCATTACATTTTGACACTATTTTTAGAACCTTAACGAGTGTGAAGTTAGAAATAGTTTTTTAATCTACCAAATGTAATTACCACTAAATTAGGGTAATAGAGAAACGTAAGAATATTAATTTAATGTTAAAATAGAGCACGCTAATAACAATCCGAAACTACATATATTATTTTTATTACAATCCGTCATAATTAAAAAAATGTTAATCGTGAACCATTTTTTTGATATGGAGAAAAAAAAAAATTGCAATAATTCTATTTTATTGCAATTTTTAATATTTATTGTCGTTATTGTTTCAATCTACAAGCAAACCACCAAACTAGTATAAAAAAAATTTTATTTTTTATATATTTTTTCAGTTTTTTACGAGATTGTTAAAAATACAACACGTTTTTTACTAGAAATTTAGATTTGAATCCTTTAATCCAAGAAAGTATAAAATACCATCAAGCCCGATAGTCGAGATAGATTGTCGAGCATTTTCACGCACTTTTGGTTTTGCATGGAAAGCGATGCCAAGACCTGCTCTACTTAGCATTGGTAAATCGTTGGCACCATCGCCAACTGCAACAGTTTGAGCAATATCTATGCGCTCTACCTGTGCCATTACGTTAAGCAGCTCGGCTTTACGTTTACCATCTACAATATCTCCTAAGTGGCGACCTGTGAGCTTTCCGTTCTCTATTTCAAGGTCGTTGGCATACACGTAGTCGAAGCCATATTTTTGTTGAAGATAACGTCCAAAATATGTAAATCCGCCCGAAAGTATAGCTGTTTTAAAGCCTACACGTTTTAAGATTCTCATTAGTCTCTCTAACCCTTCGGTAATTGGTAAATTTTCGGCAATCTCTTGCATTACACTTATATCCAACCCTTTTAACATCGCTACACGACGAACGAAACTCTCATTAAAATCGATTTCACCACGCATTGCCGACTCTGTAATGGCTCTTACCTCATCGCCGACACCTGCTCTTTCGGCTAGTTCGTCGATTACTTCGGTTTCGATTAGAGTAGAATCCATATCAAAACATATTAACCTGCGAGTACGACGGAACATATCGTCTAACTGCATTGAAATATCTATCTCAAGGCTATTTGATAACTCCATAAACTGCTGCTGCATTAAGGTTTTATCTCTAGGATTACCACGGACTGAAAGCTCTACACACGCTTTTGGCGCACGTTTGGTCTCGTCAAGCGGAATACGACCTGTAAGACGCATTATAGAGTCGATATTTAGCTCTTGATCCAAAATAATCTGCGAAACTGAGCTAATCTGGTTAGCTGTGATATTTCTACCAAGAAGCATTATGATATAGCGATTTTTACCCTGTAGTGTGACCCAATTTTCGTATGCCTCCTCACTAATTGGGGTAAATTTGATGTTTATATCAAGTTCGTAAGCCTTAAATAGCAAATCTTTCATTATATCACCTGCTTTATCTTTGGTGGTACGGAAAAGTATGCCTAATGCTAAAGATTGATGAATGTTTGCTTGACCTATATCTAAGATAAAGGCGTTGTAGTTTGCAAGAATTTGTGTTAGTTCACTTGTCACTCCAGGTCTATCTCCTCCTGAGATATTAATCTGGATTATCTCAATATTGTTATCCATTATTATAACTATAAATTTAAAATTCTATACTCTTTTGGGAAAAGATTATTGACTCTTGCCCCTATGCGTTTTACGTAACCAATTGGCTGCCCCTCAAAGCATACCAAATTTATACCCTCCGAAAAAGGCTCGGCATCTATACTCTTTTTGCGTAGAAATTCGAGAGCTACCTCCTTTTCAACCTCTACCATAGGCACCGACTCTCTATTTAGATGAACCGAAAGTGCTAAAGGATGGGCTGGTTTTAGAGTTTTTCCGAAAAATTCGCCTATTTCTACTCCATAATAGAGCAGATATAGTCGCTCTTTTATGTAGCTGAGCATATTTACCCAATCACTATCTACTATATGTACTTTCTCGTTAAATTTCAAAAAATTGAAATTCTCACTATTTAATATATATTTCGAAGCTATCGCCATCTCCTCTTTAGAGATAGCGTCAAACCCCTCATTTTTCGCTTTTCCTTTAGTTTTTGTCTTTTTCTTACTGCCTGAGAAATTAATCTCTTTTGTAGGTGATAACTTTCGCACTGCTGCCATAAAAAGCCCCTCACCACGTGTTAGATGTGGCATAAATTTGTAGCAATCCACTCCGCACTCTACTGTTTGAAGCATCGTCCAGCTATCAGATTTTTGAATTTCGAAGTTCTCAACCTCATAATTTTCGGTAATCCATCTGATTATATCCTCATCCTCACTGCGGTTAAAGGTACAAGTTGAATATACGAGCACTCCACCCTCTTTTAGGGCTTCAAAAGCATTTGCAACAATACGCCTACTTCGCTGTGCACAAAGCTCTACAGCCTCACTACTCCACTCTTCTCTTGCCTTTTTATCTTTTCTAAACATTCCCTCGCCTGAGCAGGGTGTATCTACTACAATTAGGTCGAAAATAGCTCCTAATTTTCTAAAATCTTCGGAGTCGTTGCTAGTGACAGCTACATTGCCTGTTCCCCACTTTATAATGTTCTCTTGTAGTATTTTAGCTCTCGATTTTATTGTTTCATTTGCCACCAAAAATCCTTTTTCGCTTAGTGCAGTTGCCAATATTGTACTTTTACCCCCTGGTGCTGCACATAAATCTAAAGCTAAGATATTTTGACCATTTTCTTCACCCTCTACCACAAATCTATCGACTATCTGCTCCAAAAACATCGAGCTAGCCTCTTGTGGATAGTAACAACCTGAATGAAAGTGCGGATCAATGGTAAATACAGGTCTTTTTTCAAGATATATTCCATCTTTCGACCACACTACTCTATCAAAACTATCTGGTGTTGAAGCTTTTAAACGATTATAACGCACCGAAATAGACGCCTCACCATCTAAGGCTGCAAACAAACAATTAGATTGAGCCTCACCTAGCTCAACCTTAATCCTCTCTACAAATTTTGGAGGTAAACTACTCATATTTTTAAATTATTAATCGCTAAAGGTAATAAAAAAATTGTAAGAAAGCATATTTTCCTTACAATTTTTTATCTTGGTTTATTTTTTTAAGAGGAGTTCTAATAATTGGTTTTAATTGATTTTAGAGGTTTCTTTAGGGGGAGTTCTAAATTCTGGATTTTGAGAGATTATAGAAATTTCCTTGAGAAATTCAATTAAGATATGGATTGAGTTTATCGACTATATCGTCAATAATTTGGTCATTAATAACAAAGTCGTATGAATCTACATCAATTTCGATTACCGTACCCTCATATATATTGTGAATCCAATTATCGTATAGTCCATTTAACTTTTCTAAGTAGCTACGCTCAATATTTAGCTCATACTCTCTTCCACGTTTAAAAATTTGACTCATAAGAGTATCTACGCTCGCCTTTAGGTAGATTACAACATCGGGGCGAGCTATTTTTTCAGAAATTAGATTAAAAACTTTCATATAGGTGGCGTAATCTCGTGTTGAAATCAGACACATCGATTTTAGATTCTCAACAAATATATATGCCTCTTCATAGATAGTTCTATCTTGGATAATATCCGATTCACTAGCTGTAATTTCGAGTAATTGCTCTATTTTTTTGCCTAAAAACGACATCTGCAAATGAAATGCCCAACGATTCATATCTCTATAAAAATCATCAAGATAGGGGTTATCTATACTTTCGTAGTAGGGTGTAAGATTCAGCCTCTTCGATAGAATCTCTACCAAAGTGGTCTTTCCACTACCTATATTTCCTGAAACTGCTATATACATATTCTAATAAAAGGTTTTAAATTTAGGGAACTTTTAAGATCTCTCAAAATCCAGAATTTAGAACTCCCCTTGCAGTATGTTCTCTAAGAGTGTATCAATATATTTCCTGTCATTGGATAGTCGAGGGATTTTGTTCTGCCCACCAAGTTTCCCCCTCTTTTTCATCCAATTATAAAAAGTTCCACTGCCTGCAACTACAATTTTAGGGCAATCCAATGCTCCGCCAACACGCTTTACGCTATAATCAGAATTAATGCTCTGAAGTGTGTTGTCGAGCACCTCAATAAACTTATCTAAAGAGTTAGGTAGACGTTTAAACTCAAAAACCCACTCATGTCGCCCTTTATTTCTTCCCTCCATAAAGATTGGCGCAGCAGTATACTCCAAAACCTCACTATCAGTGGCTTTGCACGCCTCTAAAATTGCTCTTTCGGCATTATCAACTATCACCTCTTCACCTGCAATATTAATAAAATGCTTTGTGCGCCCAGTAATCTTAATTCTATATGGTGAGGTCGAGGTAAAAGTTACTGTATCGCCTATCATATATCGCCACAAACCTCCTGCTGTGGTTATTATCATAGCATAATTTTTTCCAACCTCTACACCCTCAAGCGGTATAACTTCCGAAAAACTCCCAATTTCTGAACACTCTAAAAACTCGTAAAACACTCTATAATCGAGCATTAAAAGCATATCATCACGAGATAAATCGTCGCCAATTGCAAAAAAACCCTCCGATGCATTATAGGTCTCAATATAGCACATTTTTTCCGATGGAAATAATTTCTTATAGCTATCTTTATAGGGCGTAAAACTCATCCCACCATGGGCAAAAAGGCTCATATTGGGCCAAATCTCATACATATTACTCTTGCCTGTATAGTCTAATATAGAGTTCATAAGGATAAGATACCACGATGGCACGCCTGCAAATGAGGTAACATTTTGTTTGACAGACAAGGAGGCTATTTTGGCAATTTTTCGCTCAAAATTTGAGTCTAGTGCTATCTGCTCTGTTGGAAATCTTTTAAAATCGAGAATTGAGGGGGTATTTGTGATTAAGATACCCGATAAATCGCCTATTACCGACTCTTTATCCTCTGGATTATTAACTAACGAACCACCTAGGGTTAATACCTTGCCATCCATAGCTGCGCCATTTGGAAAAAGGTGTGAGTAGATAGCTGCTACATCTTTTGTACCTCTATAGTGTGTATAATTGAGTGCTTCGTCGGTAGTTGGGATAAATTTGCTAACTGCATTTGTTGTTCCAGACGATTTTGCAAACCATTTTGGCTTTGAAGGGCACAATCTCTGCCACTCTCCTCTCACTACAGCCTCAATTTCAGTCGATATATCTTCATAGGTAACAACAGGAATTTTTGAAGTAAAATCTCTATAACTCAAGCCCTCTTTCACACCTCTTTCCTCTCCATATTGAGTTTGCGAAAGCAATTTCAGAAGATAAGAGTATTGATTTTCTGCAACTTCCAATGCCGACCTACGAAACTTATCAATCTCTTTTATCCTTTGGCTATAATATAACTTTATTAATCTCGATTGTAATGACATATCTATAAAATTTAAAGGGGCATACAAAAACCCTTTGCAAATATGGCTACTAAGTTAATAAAAAAATCTAAAGAGAGATTCAATTTGCAATATTTTAACATTTTTTTATTTTCTAAACATCAAATATTACCGCAATTAACATGCAAAATAATTCATAATCCATAATGAATTAAAAATTATGAATTATGAATTATGCATTATGCATTATGAATTACCACTGGCGAAGCAATCCAAAAAATCCTTTTTTACGAGGTGAGCCAATCGACCAATCAGATGGAACACATTGAAAACCTTGCTCAAATGGGTCGTCACCTTTACGATAGTCAAAGTAACCCCATGAAGCTCCTACGCTTGTAGCTGCGACAAAATTATTCCAATCTTTTTCAAAATCGAAATGGTCGTCCTCATTAAATACGATAGGTTTTGGAGTGTAACTTTTCATAGCTCTAACCTTTTCTACCATTTTAACAATTCTTTCTGGTTTGTGCTGACCATTACCGTGTAGAAGAATAAAATCTGACACCTCAACAACCTCTTCACTAGGTAGATGACCTCCGCCATAGCTAGTACCTACCAACAGACGTTTTCCATCCACATTTACACCCTTTCCTAGCGCAATAAGCTCATGCACACGCTCTGGGGCAAGAATAGGGTGCACTTTGTAGTAGTTACACTCATTATTAATCTCAATAATTACATTTTCGTAACCCTTGCTAATAATCCATTTTATACTATTTTCAACACCTTTTTTAACAGCTACTTCATCATCAATAAACTTCTCTTGACCAAAGTAGTAAAGCCCCACAATTGCAACCATTCCAAGCTCATCTGCTTTATCGAGAACTCTCTCTAAACGACCCATAAATGCCTCATCTAGCGAACCATCACCATTTATTGCACTATTATGCCATGGTTGTGCCGAAGAGTAGCCGTAAGGGCTACCACCCTGTAGGTTAATTGTAAATGCAAGCAGACCGCTTTCACGCCATAAAGGCATATTTTCGATAAACTCCGAAACATTTCGCTCAGCATCCCACACTTTAGTGTCTGGATATACCCAGCGATAACGAGTAGAGTCGGTACGGTCGTCAAAAATACCGTTTACCATACGACTGTTAGGGAGCAGACCTTCAATAGAATGTCCACGCCACTCTTTTCCTTTAAAAGTAGCTTCACCGTTTAGGTAGAAATCTTCACCTACAATCGAAACTGATGTTCTCTCAGGTGTAGTAGTACAGCTTGCTAGAAAGGCTAGTGCTGCGATAAAAAATTGGGATAGTCTTTTCATAATTATAAATGATTAGCTTAATTATAAATTGTAAATTATAAATTATAAATAGGTATTACTACACGACACTAATTTATCATTTATAATTTATAATTTACAATTGTTACTCCTTTTATTTGAATGATTTTTCAAAAATGTTTTGAATCTCAGCGTCAGTAATTGGGCGAGGATCTACAGTAAATAATCCTGGCATAGTTTCACGAGCATTTTGACCCAATTTAGGGAAATCTTCGGGCTTAACTCCCCACTCTGATAGTTTGATATTGTCTACACCACAACGCTCTTGAAGAGTTGCTAAAGCGGTGATAAAATCGTTAGGATCGGTCGACTTTTCACCAGTCATAGCAGTAGCCATAGCCATATATTTCTCTGGACAATCTGCCATAAAGGTGCGGAAGTACTCTAATGAGATACTTATAAGACCTGCACCATGTGGAAGAGCTGGATAGTAGGCACTCATAGCGTGCTCTAGTGAGTGTTCAGAGTTACAGCTTGATGTAGACTCAACCATCCCTGCAAGTGTATTGGCTAAAGCAACATCTCCCCTTGCCTCAATATTACTACCATCTGCTACCGCTGTTGGTAGAGATTTGTAGATAAGCTCAATACTTTTTAGCGAATAAAGCTCACTTATTGGTGTTGCACTTGTTGCAATATAACCCTCAGCTGAGTGAAAAAAGGCATCAAAACCTTGATAAGCGGTAAGATTTGATGGAACCGAAAGCATTAGCTCTGGATCTACTATAGCAATAACTGGGAAAGTAGCATCAAAACCGTAACCTATCTTTTGGTTTTCATTTGTGATTACAGTCCAAGGATCTGTCTCAGTTCCTGTACCAGCTGTTGTAGTTATAGCAATTATAGGAAGTGCTCCACCTACTGGAGGCATACCTTTACCTGTACCACCATGAATATAATCCCAATAGTCGCCATCGTTGCAAGCCATTACAGCGATAGATTTTGCCGAGTCGATAGAGCTACCACCCCCAAGACCTACTACAAAATCGCAATTTTCTCTGCGACAAAGCTCTGAAGCCTCCATAACGTGTTCTTTAATAGGATTTGGAAGAATTTTATCGAAAACGACACACTCTACATTTTGACTCTCCAAAGCAGTAGTTACTTTGTCTAAATAGCCAAATTTACGCATAGAAGTACCAGCAGAGATTACAATTAAGGCTTTTTTGCCGGGAAGAGCAACCTCTGAAAGTTTGTTTACACTACCTGCGCCAAAATATAGGCGAGTAGGGATAAATTGTGAAAAAGTTTTCATTTTAGTTTTGTTTATTTAGGGAATTGAATTTTCAGAAAGTTCCTGCCAAATAAGCGCAGCAGCACCTAAAATAGCAGCATCGTTAGCATTTAGCTGCGAGGGAACAATCTTAACTTTATTTTTAAAATTTCTTAGGATATAAATATCCATATATTTTTTTGTAGGCTCGAAAATATACTTTTCTGCTTTTGCCAACTCACCAACCAAAAAAATAGCCTCTGGAGAGGTTATAGTAACAGCATGCGCCAACGCCTGACCAAGCATTTTGCTAGTATAGTCGTAAGCCTCTACTGCCAAACAATCATTTTCTAAAGCCGCATGAGTAATCATATCGGCTGTAAGCTCATTAAAAGCAATATCTCTAAAAGCACAGTCGCATATATGGTCGGCGAGCAGCTTAAATACTGTACGTTTAAGCCCAGAGACAGAGGCATAAGTCTCTACGCAACCTCTTCTTCCGCAACCACACATACGCCCCGTACTGGTGTGGTTTACCACAACGTGCCCAAGCTCTCCAGCTAAACTATCATGACCATAAACCAGATGACCATTTGCCACAAAACCACTTCCAAGACCTGTATTTAAAGTTACAACGATAAAATCTTTCATCCCCTTAGCTCCACCAAACATCATCTCACCAATAGCTGCTGCATTTGCATCGTTTGTGATAATTACAGGAATCGTCGGAAAAAAACGCTTAAATTTGTCGACAAAAGGAATCACCCCTTTCCACGCCAAATTTGGAGCGTTTTCAATCGTTCCATTGTAGTAATTACCATCAGGAGCTGCAACTCCAATGCCTACAACTTCAAAGGCTGTATCATCCAAAATTCTTATTTCACTAAAAATTTGGATATACAACTCTTCGACATATTGATCGAAATCTGGATATTTTTTGGTAGGAATACTCCCCTTGGCATAAATTTTGCCACTTAAATCAATCAACCCAAATAGAGTCTCTACTCTACCTATATCGACCCCTACAACCAACTGTTTCATAATGTTACACCTCTCTTTTAAAAACAAAAAATCGCTAATTACTCATAATAAGCTATCAAAAGTAAATAAAAAAGCTAAAAAATTATAACATTATGAATATTATTTTTTTATTAATAAACAAAAATAAAATAATTATATCAAAAAAACAATTTTTAAGTGAAATTTATAATAAAATAGCTAAATTTGTTTACATTAAGTAGTGTAAAACAATTATTGCCATATTCTTAATAGCACTCTTGGAGCGATATTTTTCACTATTAAATCTCAATATAGAACCACTATATTTTCGATTCAATAGCAAAAAATCTCA
>JAWXTR010000056.1:0-19954 GCA_044433365.1 Rikenellaceae bacterium | reverse complement strand
CACACACCTTGGGTGCCAAACCAATTTTACATTGACAACGTAGAGCTTCGAGAAGATTATGTGCCTCTTACCTACGTTCTCTCTGAGCTAGACAAGCAGATTGGACGATTGCTTGAAGGTCTGGAAGATATGGGTGTTTCAGATAATACAATCATCGTATTTACGAGCGATAATGGACCAAACCCAAGTTTTGGTCAGTGTCGCACACTAGGTATGCGAGGATGGAAAAATAGTCTCTACGAGGGAGGTATAAAACTACCTTTTATGGTGCGTTATCCCGACAAAATTGAGGGTGGAAAAATAGATGATAGCTCTGTTATCTGTTCTGTCGACCTCTACCATACTCTTTGTGCTATGGCAGGTGTAGAAATTGAAAACGGTGTAAAATTCGACGGAGAAGATGTAAGTAAAGCTATATTTACAGGAGAGGGAGTAGATAGGGAAAAGGCTATATATTGGGATTTTGGAAGAAACGAATATTTCCGCCATCCGGATATTGATTATCACGTAAGCCCACACTTAGCAATTCGTAAAGGTGATTGGAAACTTCTTGTAAATAGTGATAATACAGATGTTGAGCTATACAATCTAAAAACCGACCCTTACGAAACAATAAACCTTAGCGAAAAAGAGACTGAGCGTGTGAAAAATCTTAAAACAGAGGTTTTAGATTGGTACGAGACTCGTCCAGAGGCAACTTGGAGCTATGGAAATGCTGACACACACGAACCTAGCCGACGAGTTGACGGAATTGAGCCTCTTTTCGACCATTGGCTAAGAGATACTTACGCAATGCTTGGTCCTGACGACTACTATTACGTAACAGGTACTACAGCAACTGAGGGACGTGAATTTCCTAAAAATATTCACTGTTGGGATTGGAATGATGGTATATATTTATGGCGTTCGAAAGATTTAAGGGGAGTTGTAAATTCTGGATTTTGAGAGATTTTTTGTTTTAAGGCTTTAGATTTGGATTTTGCAAATATGGACTGTAGTGGCTCCTCCCGCCCTTATTTGCAAAATCCAAAGGTGAAGCCTTAAAACGGAAAAGCTCCGAAAGTCAGATTTTAGAAGTTCCCTTAAAACAGTGGGAGAGCATGGGTTGTGTTTGGAGCATGGAAAAAGATGGTACATGGCAGAGCGAACCTAAAATTTTGGAAACTAGCGAGCAACGCTACTCTATTAATGGCGACCCTCTCGACAATAAAGTATTAGCTCTTTGGGCACCTGAGATTCACTACATAAAAAGCGTGAAAAATTGGTTTTTAGTGGCAAGTCTAAACGATTCGGCAAATGGCAAAGGTTCGTTTGTGTTGGAGAGCGTGTCAGGAAAACCAGAGGGTCCATATCGTAACATAGAGGGTAATAAAAACGGAGCTATTTTCCCAAAAATTGATGGTACTCTTTTTGAAGATGAAGATGGTACTGTATATTTTGTGGGATTAAACGACCAAATTGCAAAGATGAAGCCTGATATGAGTGATTTGGCTGAACCATTCCGCACAATTGTGGAGCAGAAATTTAATCCAGAACCTCCTGTTGAGGGAGCCTTTATCTTTAAACATGGGGGAAAATACCATCTTGCACAAGCTGTTTGGTCGCATCGTGCCGAAGGGGGTGACACCTATATTATTGATAAAGACAAACCCGATACTCGGTATAGTTACGACTGTTTGATTGCATCTTCCGACAATATTTATGGTCCTTACACTCGCCGATATAATGCCTGTACAGGAGCTGGTCACAACAATCTCTTTAAAGATAAAGAGGGAAACTGGTGGGCTACACAATTTTTTAATCCAAGAGGAAATCAAGCATTAGAGTTTGGACAAACCTGTCGACCTGCATTAGTTCCAATGAAATTTGTAAGTGAGCGTTTTGCCCCCGATAAAAAAAGATTAAGGGAACTTCTAAAAATTGGATTTTAACGCTTTTTCATTTTGAGGCTTCATCTTTGGATTTTACAAAATGCACCGTAGGCACCACTACGCCCACATACGGAAAATTCCAGGGATTTCTCTATTGCCTTTAATTTATGATAAGTCACTACCTGAGCGATACATATATAACGAACACGAAGGTAATAGAATGGTACGTAAAGGCGATTGGAAAGCAGTGTCGGCAAACTATCGTGGCGATGTTTGGGAGTTATACAACATAAAAGAAGATAGAACTGAGCAAAATAACCTAGCTTCAAAATACCCTGATATGGTAGCAGAGTTTGAAGAGGCATATTTTGAATGGGCAAATCGTTCAAATGTACTATATACTCCAGAAGTTATCAATACCTATTTTGAAAAACGACCTAAAGATTATCAAGAATTTGATTTAGGTAAAAAAGGGTATAAAGTGGATTTTTAAAATCTGACTTTCAGAGCCTTCACATTTTAAGGCTTTATCTTTAAAGGGAGTCATTCGTAAAACTAAGTAGGGTAAAATAATTGTTTTACACTACTTATATCTGCTATATGTTCGCTGATTTGGTGAAAATTAGCGATAATTTTTCCTATAGGTTCTTTCTCATTAACCTTAATTAAATCTAAAGAGATAACTGCTCCGCCAATTGAAATTAGAGGAATTAATAGCAGGTAAAATCGGCATGCTCTAAAAGAGGCTCGCTCTTTAAAAAGAAGCAAATATATACCGAAAAGAGCCGCCGAAAGCATTAAATATTTCATTAATAATATGACAATATTTTCAAACATAATTATGCCATTAAGTAGTCTGTTTAGTCTAGTTTTGTAAATAAAAAGATAGGGTTGTAAATTTTAAATGAAAACTTAAAATGGGAAAGCTCCGAAAGTCAGATTTTAGAAGTTTCCTTAATCCTCTTGTTCAATCAATTCACGTAGCTCCTCCATCTCTTCCTTTGATAGTTTTTCTTTTTTTGCAAAAAAAGATATCATGCTTGATGTAGAGTTGCCAAAGAAGTTTAATTTTACACGATTTAGTGCCTGCTGAGCATAATCTTCTTTAGATATTAGCGGGTAGTATTGAAAATTTCTACCATATTTTGTATAGCCTACAAACTCTTTGCTTACCAAGATTCTAACTATTGTTGAAATAGTTGTATAGGCTGGACGTGGTTCTGGGACATCGTCGATTAATTCTGATAAAAACATTGCGCCATTTTTCCAAAATACCTGCATTATTTCCATCTCTGCTTTCGTTAACTCTTTCGTCGTAATCTTTGTCATAATATACAATTTTTAAATTTTAGAAGTTCTGTTTATATCTTTTTATAGCTATTTATACGATTCTATAGTGCAAATATATGATTATATTACTAATGTTGCAACTAATGCGGTAGTTTATATCAAAAAAAAGTCATTTTTCGCCCACATTTATAAAAAATTAGCAAAAATTTTAAATCTTTATTCGCATTAAGTAGGGTAAAATAATTATTGGTGTATTTTTAATAGTGCTATTGGAGATGAGATTTTTTGCTATTGAATCGAAAATATAGTGGTTCTATATTGAGATTTAATAGTGAAAAATATCGCTCCAAGAGTGCTATTAAGAATATGGCAATAATTGTTTTACACTACTTAATTGGTAAAATTTCACCTTTTTACTCACATATAAAATCAATCATATCCTCAATCCCTTTACTGCAAACAGGGCAAAATTCACTATCTTTTAGGGTATTCATCATGCAATTTACCCAAGGGCGGTAAATACCCTTTTCTAGGTATCCTCCCCCTTCATACATTCCCACTTTATCACCATTTTCAGCTGTTGCAGGAGTTGGATTTGGAAGAGATTTGTCGATAAGATTACTCCATATTGGTTTATTTTTCTCAAAATCTATTTTTCGTGTAATGTTAACCTCCCAAGGCTCTACGCCCTCTGGATACATCTCATTTACAGTTACTCCTCCCACATATTCATCGGCTAAACCAAGTAGTAGATGACCAAATTCGTGAGCAAACACCTCGCCAGAGCTTTGGGCATTGTTTGCAGAGCTAATTCCATAAAAATTGTATATCGCACCACCTCCATATTTTTGAGTATTTGATATAATATAGATTAAATCGTAAGGGGCATTAGCTGCTATGTCTCTCACTTTTTGAAAATTGTCGACCATTTGGTATCTCTCCGATTCAAGGGTGTAAAATTTGGCATCAACTGTTGTTCGTCGCCACTCATATTCGCCTGGTATAGTCACTCCATGCTCTGGCGAAGGAGACCAAACACCACGAATATTAAATTTTTGAGCATTCTCTTTGTATGGTGAAAATCTAAACATTTCAGAGGCAAAATGGCTACATGCAGCTTTAAATTCATCCTTTTCATCGGCATCATACCCCTCAGGAATAAGCACTACATCCACTTTATTTGCTCCATTGCCACTATATTGCACCTCAAAAACAGGCAAATTGCAGCTATATTTTTCGATATAAATTGATGAAGGGTCTACTTCATGTTCAAATTTTTTCTCAAATTCACCATCGCTTTTACGAGAGTGTAGCTCAATTCTCACTCTATTTTTGGGATAGGGCATAACGACAGCCTCCTTATATGCTTTCGAAATTTCTCTTGCCTCTTGTGTATCTGCCCACTCTGAAAAAAGTACGCAAAAACCTTTAGAGTAGATAAGTTTGCCACTCTCAGTATCAAAAACTTTTAAGTATTGATTGCCGAAATTGTTGGTATCTACTAGGTTTTTACGACTTCCTGCAAAATATGGCTCTTCTAGCAATCGCTCAAAATAGTAGCTCTCGCTATTATAATTGCCAGCGTGGATATAATCCATTCGTAGTGTTTTATTTTCAAAATATTTTTCAAATTCTTCTGCTTTGGCTATTGTTGTAGCACATAGAAGAGATAGTGTTAAAATTAATTTTTTCATAAATAATGATTTATCGTTTTAGAGAAGTTTAAAATTCTGGATTTTGAGAGATTTTAGAAGTTGCATTTAGAAGTTTACTAAAATATTCAGTTCTATACTCTCTTGGAGTTTGATTTGTCTGTTTTTTAAAGTATTGCGACAAGAAAGAGGCATTTGGAAAACCAAGTGTATCGGCAATAATCAAAATAGGCATATCTTTATCTTGAAGTAGACGTTTTATTTTCACTATTGTGTAACTACTAATCCAATCAGAACCGCTTCTACCCGTTACACGTTTTATAACTTTTGATAGGTGGCTGGGTGTAACAGACTGCTCGGCAGCAAAATAGTCGAGAGAGCGATTATTGTTTTTGTCAGAATATAATTTAATAATAAAATTATTAAAAATTATATTATCACGTGTTTTTTTCTGTTCGATATTTGGAGTGCTATGGTGATAAAATGCTGCAATCTCGTATATCATAATCTTTAAAATCGCCTCATCTATCTCTTTTCGTAGAGGGTGGTAGCCATTAATATTCTCATTTAGAAAATAATCTCTTATTCTTAATATCTTTTGTGTCTCCTCCTCTTTTAGGGATATACAAGGGTTTTGACTAATTTTAATTAGATAAAAACTTCTGTTAGAAATATCAGTACTGATAAGTGTGTCTATATTTACGCCAAAAATCACTCCATCAAAATCGTCGCTTGTGTGGATTGCATGTACGTAAGAGTGCGGAAATGCAACAACCAAATCATTTACTTTGATTTTATACTGTTTCATATCTACAACGACCTCGGCACTGCCTGAAGTGCACAGCATAAATCCACCCAATTCGAGATATACTGGTACACTTGCACGAAATTCATTAAACTCCGATGTTTTACCTGTAATATAGTTAGTTCGACCTATCATACTGCAAATTTAATAATTTTTTTCCTTTTTTCAAAATAACCCGAAATTGAACATTTTTTACCTTACAGTAGACTTTTTAGTTGTATTATATAGCACTACCTTTGTCGAAGTTTAAAAAGTGGGTATTTCAACCCTTAAAATAATATGTGTATATCAATGAAATTATCAAACAGTTTGATTTTGGTTTTGGCTTTAACCATGGCATCGTGTAAAAGTGTCGAAAAGAGCGTAGAGAGCGTTAGAAAAGTGAAGTGCGAGAGTGTTGTAGCTGTAGATTCAAACTTTGATTATGTCAATTTTACAGGTAAAGTTGTGGCTGCTACCGATGTAAATTTAGGCTTTCGAGTGGCAGGAATTGTAGAAGAGGTGTGTAAATCTGACGGTGCTTTTATAAGAAAAGGTGATGTTATAGCACGTCTTGACAGTCGAGATTATGCAATTCAGCTTACTGCAACGGAGGCTGAATATGAGGCTATTAAAGCAGAGGTTGATAGAGTTGTTGCGCTATATGAAGATCAGAGTGTTTCGGCCAACGACTACGATAAAGCTGTAAATGGACTAAAAGCGATAAGTGCAAAGCTAAATGCTCATAAAAATGCGCTCTCTGATACAGAGCTTAAAGCCCCTTTCGATGGTTATGTTCAAAAAAGCAACTTTGATAAGGGCGAAGCTGTTGCTGCTGGCACTCCAGTAGTGTCGATTATCTCGGCAACTGCTCCCGAAATCACAATAAATATTCCAACTCCATACTACGTAAGGCAGAAAGAGTTTGAAAGTGCAACCGCAACATTTGATATATACAAAGACGAAAAATTTAATCTAATACTAAAAGGTGTTAGCCCAAAATCTAACCTAAATCAGCTTTATAAAGCCACTTTTGTGGTAGAAAAGAGCGAAAAGGGAACTATGCCTATAGCTGGTATGAGTGCTATGGTCGAAGTTTGTTACAGTAGTAACCAAGCAACTAGCCTGTCTATCCCATTCTCTTCTATTTCAGAAGATAATGGAGTAAGCAGAGTGTGGTTGATTAAAAATGGTGTTGTTAATAGCTCTGAGGTAGAGGTTATTGAGATTAAAAGTGATGGAAGAGCACTTTTAAGCGGTGGAGTCGTTCAGGGCGAAAAAGTGGTCACAGCTGGTGTAAATAGTTTAAAAGAGGGTCAAAAGGTCGAAATTTTGAAAGAAAGCTCTACATCTAATGTTGGGGGCATCTTATAAAAGATAGTTTTAAAAATCTCTTAAACTTTTATTAGAAGTTCCCTTAATTTCAAATAGATAAAAAATAATATGAATATAGGAAAATGGGCGTTATCAAATAGTAAATTAATCTACTATTTTATCGCAATTTTAATTGTGGGCGGCTGTATGTCGTACTACAAAATGAGTAAACTTGAAGACCCTGCTATACAGGTTCCGCAAGCGATGGTTGTCACCACCTTTCCCGGTGGTTCGTCGCACGAAGTAGAGCTACAGGTTACCGACCTACTAGAAAAGGCTATTTTTTCGATGAATGGTGTCGATAGAACTGAGAGTCGTTCGTCGGCAAACCTCTCTATCATAACGGTAAATATGGAAAGTACCATTACTGGTAGTGATTTAGAGCAACATTGGGATATGCTCCGTAGAAAAATTGGTGATATTCAACCAAAGCTACCAACAGGTGCCTCTACAAGTGTTGTAATAGATAGTTATGGCGATGTATTTGGAATGTTTTATGCCCTTACGTCTGACGGTTATAGCAATAAAGAGCTTAGCGACTATGCTGAAATGATAAAGCGTGAGGTGCTTACAATTGAGGGTATCTCTAAGGTAGAACTTTACGGTGTAGCCTCGCCACAAATTAATATCTCTATTTTTGAAGATAGAATTGCGTCGCTTGGGGTATCTCCTGCTGAGGTAATTCAAACTATAAAAGGTCAAAATCAAACTATCTATTCAGGGAGCTTTGAGAGCGGAGAGCAGCGAATTAGAGTGAGTGTAAACGACCGTTACCGCTCAGTTAAAGATATTTCGGAGCTAATCATATCGGGTCATGAAGGCGACCAAATGCGCTTAAAAGATATTGCTACGGTAGAAAATGGCTATGCCGACCCAATTCGAAATGCTCTATTCTACGACTCGAAGCCTGCTATAGGTATCTCTATATCTGCACTTGCAGGTACGGATATAACCAAAATTGGCGCAGAGGTAGAAGAACTTTTTGAAAAGCTACATACCGAGCAACTGCCTGTTGGTATTGAATATAGTAAGGTGTTTTTTCAACCAGAGAGGGTAAGTGATGCAATCGACAATTTCGTTATTAATTTGATTGCTTCGGTGTTGATTGTAATTGTGGTTTTGATGTTTGCAATGGGGCTAAGAAGCGGAATTTTACTTGGTACTACCTTAGTAATCACTGTGCTTGGTTCTATACTATTTCTTTACGCCTTTGATGGTACAATACAACGTGTATCGCTAGCATCTTTTATTTTAGCAATGGGAATGCTTGTAGATAATGCGATTGTTGTGGTGGATGGTATATTACTAGATATGAGCAAAGGACGTCTACGTAGTAGAGCATTAACAGATATTGGACAAAAAACTGCTATGCCACTTCTAGGTGCTACACTTATTGCAATATTAGCATTTTTCCCTATATTTTTATCTCCCGACACTACAGGGGTATATGTACGTGATTTGTTTGTTGTACTTGCAGTATCTCTACTTCTAAGCTGGATATTATCGCTTACGATGGTTCCGCTTCAAGCTAAAGCATTGCTAAAATATAAGCCTAAAAAAGAGTCTAAATCGAGTGCTAAGATGTACACAATGCTTCGTAGACTTCTTACATGGTCACTTCGACATCGTGCTTTAGTAGTGATTGCATCTATCATTATGGTGGGAGTAAGTGGTTGGGTGTTTAAGCAGCTTCCGCAAAGTTTTTTCCCTGATCTTAATTACAATCAGCTATATATTGAGTTTAAACTCCCTGAGAGCTATTCCTCTAAGGCAACACATGAGAGCCTACAATCTATTTCTGACTATTTAATGGAAAAAGAGGAGGTTACCCACGTTACAGCATCGGTTGGAGCAACTCCGAGCCGCTACAATTTAGTTCGTAGCATTGCTATTCCCTCTCTCTCTTATGGCGATTTAATTGTGGAGTATATTGATGAGAAGTCGTTAGTAGAGTCTATTCCAGAGCTTCAAAAATATCTTACCGACAACTATCCACAGGCGTATGTTAGAGTTAAACGCTATAATCTAATGTATAGCAAATATCCTATTGAAGCGATGTTTCAAGGTCCTGACCCCGATGTGCTTCGTGATTTGACTCATAAAGCTCAGCAGATAATGGAGGATAACGATAAAATTACGCTTATAACCTCAGATTGGGAGCATAAGGTGCCAATGTTGGAGGTAGACTACACGCAACCAATTGCTCGTGAACTTGGATTAACACGCCAAGATGTAGGTATTTCGCTGCTTGCCTCTACAGAGGGTCTACCTATCGATAAAATTTATGATGGTACAGTAAGCCAATCGGTTGTAATTAAGTGTGTGGATAGTAATGGCAATCCAATTGAGTCGTTAGAGACAGCTCCAATCTTCTCAATGCTACCATCTTTAAATGGTATAAACTCCGAAACTCTTAGAGGATTAATGACAGGTGCTATTTCGAAAGAAGAGATTCTTGCCGATGCCCTTTCTACCACTCCATTAAGTCAAACTATCGATGGAATAGAGCTAAAATGGGAAGATCCTGTAGTTATCAGATATAATGGTAAGCGTGCTATGCGTGCTCAGTGTAACACTATCGCTGGAGTAGGTGCCGAGGATGCTCGAAAAGAGATTTGCGAGGCTATTGAGGCTATAGAGCTTCCAGAGGGTTATTCGTTAAGCTGGCAAGGCGAATATTTTGCTAAAAATAATTCACTAAAATATCTATTTGCTAATCTACCGTTAGCAATCATACTTATGATTGGTATCTTGATTATGCTATTTAAAGATTACAAAAAACCTGCAATTATACTAATCTGCGTACCGCTTCTATTTATCGGTGCAGTGTTTGGAGTATTAATATCGGGCAAAGCTTTTGGCTTTGTAGCTATAACTGGAGTATTAGGATTAATTGGCATGATGATAAAAAATGGTGTGGTGCTTATGGATGAGATAAATCTGCAAATTAGCGAAGGCAAAGAGCCTTTTGAGGCGATTTTAGATAGCTCTGCAATTCGTTTTCGCCCAGTTATGATGGCATCTTTAACCACAATTCTTGGTATGATTCCGCTTCTTCCCGACGATATGTTTGGTTCGCTTGCTGCAACTATTATGGGTGGACTTTTTGTGGGTACATTAGTGACTCTAATATTTATACCTATTCTTTATTCAATATTTTTTAGAATTAAAACTAAAGGGAACTTCTAAATAAACAACTATGAACAAAATATTAAAACTGTTATCGCTAACTACATTTATTTTTGCTGCTAATACAATTGCAGCACAGCCAATAACGTTAACTTTGGAGCAGTGTAGAGCCTTAGCAATTCAAAATAATTTCAACCTAAAATCTTCTAATGAGAAGATTTTAGCATCGGAAGATATATATAAAGCGTGTAAAACCAATAATTTGCCAAATTTTTCACTATCTGCAAATTATATCTACTCAACAGCTACATTCAATGAGTCGGTAGAGGGGGGCTACCTGCCAACCTTTTCACCAGATATGACTACGGGCGAAATGGTTCCAAATATTGCAGGATATGCAGCCGATGGAACACCAATTTTCAGCTCTTACGCCTATATGCCCGATATTCCTTTTAATTTTGAGATTGGTTCGGTGTATAATGCTGGATTGATGGTAACGCAACCTATCTATATGGGTGGAAAGGTAAAGACAGCTACAGAACTTGCTTTTGTGGGTGTTGATGTTGCAAATATCGAACATAAACGCACTTTTAGAGAGGTTATGGTAGAGGCAGACGAGGCGTTTTATACTTACCTAAAGGTAGAGGAGATGTTGAAAGCTGCAAACTCATATAAGAAAGTGGTAGACGAATTTCACCGTCAAGTCGAAAACCTACTAAAAAGAGGTATGTGTACTAAAAATGAGCTTATGAAGGTGAAAGTTAGAGTAAATGAGGCGGAGCTTATGCAGTTGAAAACTGTAAATGGAGTTTCGTTAGCTCGTATGAATCTTTGCTATGCCTTAGGATTTCCTCTTAGTAGCTCAAATATAAACGTTGTCGATACTTTCGACTTTCAAAAAGTGGTAGATTCAAATCTTGATGTTTCGGCTCGTCCAGAGTTTGAACTTTTAGAGAAAAGCGTTGAGGCTAAAGAGCTTGAGGTAAAACTAGCAAAAAGCGATTTTCGCCCTTCTGTTTCGGCTATTGCAAATTATGGCTATTTGGGTGGTATGAAGCTAAATAATCAGACACTTTTAGGTAGTGCATCGTTTTCGGGAGGTGTGATGGTGTCGATTCCAATTTTCCATTGGGGTGAGGGTCGTCGAAAAATTTCAGCCGCACAAAGAGAGGTTGCAATTGCTCAGAATAGTCAATCTGATTTGGTTCAAAAAATGACTTTAGAGCTTCTTCAATCGATAAACAACTATAATGAGGCGCAGCTAGAGGTAGATTTAATGCAACGCTCTTTAGAGCAAGCTCAGGAGAATTTACGCCAAAGTGGCAAGCAGTATGAGGTTGGAATGGAGACAATGTCGGACTATCTTGAAGCGCAAGCACTATGGCAAAAGGCTATGAGCGACTTAATCGAAGCTAAATCTAATCAGCGTTTGGCTTATACTCACTATTGTCGCTGCAAAGGTGATAAACTCCAATAAAAGTGTGAAAAGTGGGTGACCCACAATCAAAAATCCAGACCATCACCCCTGCTCACAAGCATTGTGAGTGGGGCTGATGGTCTGGATTGTTTAATTTTAAGTAAATTTCTTTACTTTTGAGTCACCCTCTTTTCACACAGAATTAAAAATTATAAATTATGAATGCCAATAAAGGTTTGAAAAACCTTCTTCCTATTTTAGCGAGCGGAGCGAAGCCGTGAGTGAAAACGAACGATTTTTACCAGCCCTTTGGGCGTGCTTTTTTTAAAAAAGCATTAACAAAAGTTATTTTTTTATAATTCGAGTTGCAAAAATAGCTCAAAATAGCTCAAAAATTTCAAACCTTTATTCGCATTATGAATTATAAATTTAATACACATGTATACTACCCTGAGCCGATGGAAGATAACTAACCCCAAGCCAAGTAATCATAAGTAATAAAAACGCTACTATTACGCTGTAAAGTGCCACTTTATAATCTCTTTTTTGATTTCGAAGCCTTAGGTGAATATAAAATAGATATGCAGCACTTGTAATAAACGCCCAAGTCTCTTTTGGGTCCCACGACCAGTAGTGTCCCCAAGCATCCTTTGCCCAAAGAGCACCCATAAGTAGCCCAAGCATTAAAAACCCGTAGCCAACATATACCATATTATCTATAAAGCCAAAAATCTCACTATTATACTTTCTTTTTGAAAGCGATATAATTGCCCCAATTGTAGCTGCTCCAAACATTGAGTAAGAGAGGATATATGAGGTAACATGAGGTATAAACCAGATGCTCTGAAGAGCTGGCATAAGTGATTTTGAGTGTATTTCTGGCTTTAAAAGGTTGATAACCACAAAAACAGTTGCTACAACTGCCGAAAAACTAAGTTGCCATTTATATTTCCAATGACGGTACGACAAATAGCCCACTAGCGATAAAAATAACGAATACCAAAGCCTTGTTTCGCCCATTGTGCGCATAGGTGGACGCTCCAATTCTATCCAAAATAGAGCTATAAAGGTGGTAAATATTGCAATTCCTGCTATCATCAAGATGTTTGCCACTGTTTCGCCCCCTTTTTTGCGGTAAACTATAGCAGCAGCAGAGAGCCATAGTATAATAGATGGAAGCGCAAACCATATAAAATTACTCCACGTCATTTTTTATTCCAATTTTACGCCCACTCCATATCATTGCCATAGAGCCAAGCATCATTAATATTATTCCAATATATACAGGTACTATCCAGCTATCGTAGACAAGCTCAAAACTACTATAGCTCGACTCATTACCTGCTGCATTGTCGTATCCATATTGGTATATTGTCCATGAACCGATACGTAGTGGGTGGTTAACCTCTATAAGTGTCGATTCTTTATCTCCAGACTCTGTATATACCACCACATCAGATATAAATGAGCGAGGTTCGGGTGCGGTCGACATCGCTTTGTAACGCTCGTCAAGCGTGTAATCTTCAACTTCGCCTTTTAATATCTTACCTGTTTGAGTATCAACAACCACTTTGCGAGCAGGATAAAATTCCATGCTAAAATCGTTGAGAGTAATAGCGATTGGTAGCTCTTTTATATTATTTTCGTTATCGTAAACTCTCCACTCAGTCTCCCCTTCGCTAACATACATTATATATCGTTGCATATCGGCATAGCCTAAACCAGAGGATATAAGCAGAAGCCAAAGACCAAAATGATTTAGGTAAAATGGAATATCTTTAGGTTTAAACAGCCTAATACGTCGCACAATTACCACTCCAACCGATATAATTAAGATTGTGTAGAGGAATACAAACGCCCAATTTGAGGTCATCATCTCAAAACCGAGTTTTGTGGTCTGCTCGGTCATTTGTGGAGTTAAACCCATAATGATTGTTAGAAGTAGTAGAACAGATAAAGTTGCAACTGCTAGCTGAATTGATGCAAACCATCTGGCAAAGCTACTAGTTTTGCACTTTATCCCTAATAGAATAGATAGAATGGTTAGAACAGTACCAACATAAAAATTAATAGGCGCAGATAACAGATAAAAATCGAACGAGCCTACAGTTAGTTGCAGCATCAACCCAATTAAGGTTATCCCCCCTATAATAGCAAAGCTCTCTGAGTATCCCCAGGGAGCTTGCCATATCAATTTATTTGATTTAATCTCTTGCATTATATTTTTGAGATAATTTTACCCTCTTTTTTTGCTTCATCCAACCAAGCTGGAGGAGTTGTAGATTTCCAATTCTCTTTTTGCTCTATAAGAGTTTTCATATCTAAACCGATATACTCTTGAGCTTTAGCTTTAGTTGATAAATCGGGCATATCTACATTTTTAACACCTAACTCAAACAGCACTTTTTGAAGCTCTAATTGCGCTTGAAGCGATTTGTCAAGGCTATGAGCTAAAATACGTTGCGTTTCAACTGGAGCATGGAACGAACCACCGTGTGAAGCCACTGCAAAATCCCAACGCCACTGAGCTTGACGAATAAGCGATAAAACATCACTCATATTACTTTCGCTTGCACCATTATCCCAAGCAGTTTTTGCTAAAATATGAGCCTTTGAAAGCTCAACTTCCACTCTATCACGAATTTCAAGAGCTTTATCTTGATACTCATATACATACTGCATAAGCTGCTCCTCACTATCACGATGGCAAGTTTGACAAGTAGACGAGATATTTTTTAGAGGTGATACAACCTGATGGTCAGAATATTTGATTCCACCCTCAGCACGATAAGGCATGTGACAATCTGCACAGCTTAGTCCACGTTGACCGTGAGGACCTAGTACAAATAGCTCATAGTCTGGGTGTTGCGCCTTAATCATAGGTGTTCGGCTAAGAGAGTGTGTCCAGTCAGCATAGTTGGCATTATCAAAATACTCTTCCATTGCCTCTACTGTCATACCTTCATCCCAAGGAAATGTAAGATATTTGCCATCACCTTTAAAATAGTATTCAACATGGCACTGTGCACACACAAGCGAACGCATCTGTTGTGGGGTGGCATCTTCAATATTTTTTCCTTGACGCTCAAACGCTTCAATAAGTGCAGGACGTGAAATTGCAAGCTCCATAGTTTCTGGGTTGTGGCAATCTGCACAACCTATAGGGTTTACAATCTCGCTACCACTCTCACTCCAAGCAGCTTTATAAAACTCTGCAAGCCCTTTTTGCTCCATTAAACGAGGAACATCTGGACTTTTACAACTCCAACAAGTAGAAGGCTGCATATCTTTTGTATCACCATCGGGAGTACCTGTACGTAGTGTGTTTGTGACATCATTTACAGCGTGCATATGACCACGAGGAGCCGAATAATCACGAGAAAATGCATAACCAGCCCACAAAACTACCATTTCTGGACGACTTTCAAGTATATCCTCGAGTGTATTGCCAAGATGTTTGGAACTAAAATCCATCTCTTTAGTCTTTTTCCAAGTGTCGTACTCTCTTGGGTAGTTTATACCCCACTCTTCGTTTTTGGCATTGATACCTTTGATTTCAATCTTTTTATTTGCGTAAAGCGTAGCAATTTCAGCACGTCTTTCAGTAATAGATGCAGCTAGAAGTCCTAAGACAAACACGCCAACCATCACTACTGCAAATATTGCCCAACCTATCATCGGGCGAACTCTTATTAGTTCAGCTAATTTTTTAAACATATCATTTATTTTTCTAATTTTCTTTTATACGCTCTTTTAACCATGTTGGAACAGGTGATTTTGGCATAGGTGCTATGCTATTTGGTGAAGATGAGATGTTGCTGCTTGTGGTGTGAGGTACATCACGATGGCAATCCCAACACGCTTTGCCTTTACCCTCTTTTACATCATCAAAACTCAACATACCAGTTTTGACAAACTCAGTGTTTAGTTGTGTATGACATCTAATACAATTTGCCATAATCACCTTACTACTTGCATCTCGTGGGCGGATAGCTTGCGGTTCGGCGTTAAATGTAAATACTGCTGAGTGGTAGAGCCCATCAATTGCTTTAAAAGCATACTTACTAGCTACGCTGGTGTGCGGCACATGACAATCATTACATGTAGTCCAAGGAGCGTGTGAGCTATGTTGCCACGAATCGTAATAAGGCGACATAACGTGGCAATTAACACACCCTTCACTCTCGTCTGAGGCGTATACATGAAGCCGAGAAACGTAGACAACGTAGGAGCCAATACCCAAAACTACACCCCCTACAACAAATAGAGGAATAACAAAGTAGCGAGGTATGGTTTGTAAAAATTTTTTCATTTTCTGTGAGGTTTACTCTTTCGGTTTCTTGCTAATTTAATAGAATCTAAATTACGATTCAAAAATAAATGTGTGAATATTTTACAAAGATAATAATTTTTATGAAATTTTTAACCTTTTTAAGATTAAAATAGGATTTTTGGTATAATTTTGTGTACATTTGTAATAATTAATATTACTAAACGTTTAAAAAATAACGTAAGATTATTTTAGGAAACTTCTTAATCCTCTCGAAATCCAGAATTTAGAATATCCCTTTAGTAATTGCATAAAAAACCTATAATTATTATGAGAATATCTACACTACTATTTCGTCTATTTTTTACACTATTAATTCTGTTAACAGGTTGCGGAAAAGAGAACATCTCCTCGTTTTCTGAAAACACATCTACATTCAGAATTTTAGTCTCGATTGGTGCTGCTCAAAGCAGCTCGGATGAGACAAAAGTTTCATTAACTGAATCATCACTTGAGTGGAACGGTAACGACAAAATTCAAATAGTCGAAGTTGACGATAACGGAGAATTTGGTGAGTGTTTCGATTTTACCATCGATTCATCTTCCATTTGGTCTACCTCTAAAACAGCCGAATTTGTAGGAGCAACTTTAACAGAAGGGAAAAATTATATAGCTTTTATCTACACTAATGTTGGCTCTGTTATTTCTGATACCGATTATGGAATTTCAAAAAATTATGTAAGTGGATATAACTATGATAATTTTGATAGCGACAACTTCGACATTCTAATGTACTCCGATATATTTCAATACCAAGGTGAGTCACTACCGTCAATAGGTATAGCACCAATCTCTACTATACTTGCGGTAAATATTGTGATGGATGGTTATACTGACGATATTGGTGATTTGAAATCCCTTGAAATTTCGAATAGTTTAGGTCGTAATATATTTTTATCTGATATTCTTTTTGATTCAAATGGAGAAAGAGTAGATGCTTTTAACTCTGTTGGGAGTCAATATGGTGCAACCTCTTCTATTTTAGCAAATTTTGCCGAACCTTTGGCTTTTGATGAAAATCAAGAGCTTACTGTTTATATTCCACTTTCGTGGAATAATTATCTATCTTATATGTCAAATACTCTGGTATTTACAGTTACTACAACCGAAAATTATGTCTGTTCAAGTAATGCTACTACCTCATATTTAGAGGATGGAGCACTATATAATGTTAGTTTCTTTTTCCAAGTAGAGAGCGATTTATCATCTATTTACCAATCCTCTGACTACTCACAAGATGGAGAGGTTACGCAGCTACAAGCGGCAACAGTAGGTAGTGGAATCAATCTAGTAATAGTAGGTGATGGCTTTGCTGATAAAGATATGGAGGAGTATGATGAGCGAATGAGTGAGGCTATGGAGTATTTTTTCTCTGAGGAGCCATATATCACATATCGTGATAGATTTAATGTATATTCAGTTAAAGCAATCTCTAAAAACGAGGGAATAACTAGTAGTGGTGAGACGGTATTTAGCACAGAATTTGGCGATGGTACTTTTATTAGTGGCGACGACCAAACAGTGTTTAATTATGCGCTAAAGGTTCCGTCAATATCAAGCTATAATGATTTACATATCATAACTGTACTAAATTCATCAACTTATGCAGGCACTTGCTATATGTATACAAATGGTGCTTCGATTGCCTACTGTCCAATTATTTATAATAAAGCCGACAATTTCTGTCAAGTTGTAGTGCATGAAGCTGGAGGTCATGGATTTGGTAAATTACACGACGAGTATGATAGCTATGGCGGTACAATTCCAAATGATGAAATTACCTCCTTTAATAAGCAGTTAGCTTATGGTTGGAATGCAAATGTTGATATTACAGCCGATAGCTCTTCTATACAGTGGGCACATATGCTCTCTGATAGTCGATATGATGGTTATGTAGGCATTTATGAGGGTGCAATGTGCTATGAATATGGAGCTTATCGCCCATCCGAAGAGAGTATAATGCGTCACAATACAGGTGGTTATAACGCTCCCTCTCGTGAGGCAATCTACAAGCGTATAATGGAGCTTTCAGGTTCTACCTACTCATACGAAGAGTTTGTCGCTTATGATGCAATTAATAGAACTGAAGAGAGCGTAACAAAAAATGCTCAAGCAGCTGCAAAAGTCGATATTTCCAAGTTCGTTCCTTTAAATCCACCTGTTTTAGTTGAAAGTGATTTTTAGAAACCTACGGCTCATATTGTTATAAATTAAAGGACGTAGAGACGTTGGGTCCAACGTCTCTACCGTGGTTCTGTTACTGCGTTTCCATTACAGACGTTGGACCCAACGTCTCTACCTTGGTTCAGTTACCTGTGTTTGATTACAGACGTTGGACCCAACGTCTCTACTCAAAAATGTTTTAAAATTTCCGACAAGTTTATATTTTTGTAAATAATTAGATACAAAAAAAGAATATTATGACAGTTATTTTGAAATTATTTAGTTTGGTTTTACCAGCAGGTTGAATTCAGCTTCCACAATATAATATTCTCAATTTTTGTTTTCGACATATTATATTCACCTATCAAGTATCTGATAATCTGAGCTGTTGTTAATTTCTTGTCTTTCTTTAATCGCTTCCAGTCATGTAAAATAATAATATTAAACATCGTAATGTTGTCGATTAAATTCAAATCTGATAATTGAGCCAATACACTGCATGGAATCTGAGTGATATTAGCTACTTTTGCCATGTCTTGGTCTCTAAGTTTTATCATTTGTAATGTTTAGTGCCTCCATTGTAGCCTTCTGAAAATGCACTGAAAAGTGAACCAAGGAACCATAAGAGGAGCCTTACGGTTATTATTAATGTTATTGGTAGTGCTCCGATAACACATCCCCATACTAACATCCATCCAAATACAGACATTGAATTAATATTATCGGGGCTAAAGAAAATGTTTAAGATAACAAAACATACCCCCCCCAAACACCGCCAGGCCTTCAATCCATTTTTGAGTCGTATTAAACATCTTCTCTCTCTTAACCACAGCTTTAACAATTAAATCAATCTCATCAGGTTTTACTTCTGTTAGTTTTCTATCAAAACCAAGTGCACTTGTTCTTTTGTCATAAAACACACCATGTTGTTGTAAAAATGATTTAGCAAGCTCTCTGCTCTGATTTATATGAGGGTGAAGGTCAAAATTCACACCATTTTCTTCCCTATATCTATCAAACCACTTAGTTAAAGCATTTTCAGCCCCTTTAGATTTTGCCTCGAACACAATATCTAATAATTTTATCTCATCATCTCGTGTAATAAAATGAGAACAATTAGAGACAAATAATTTCATGCCACTCTCTAACGATGAGCAAAAAGGAACAAGATTAACCTCATTGTCGCTGGTTTTTGTTACTGGGTGAGCTTGTTTGAAGTCTGATAAGATTTTATTTGTTTGCTCAGGAGCTTGTGATTTTGTTAAATCAACAATGAGTTTTGCTGCTTTACCTATATCTCTGGCATCATATATATAATACGCTAACATCCTTTCAGTTGCACTATCAATTGGTGTTTTAGAGTCTAAATCAAACCAACGCTTACCATCAACAGCCAATAAAGGCACCTTAGTTTTATTTCGATGTATATAGAAATATCTCTCAGTTTCCATAACTAAACCCTTTCATAATTTTTCACAAAGTTAATAATTAATTTTAAAAATAGGCAAAAATACTAATATATTAAATATTTCTTTGCCGCAATTTGAATATAGGCTTAACACCCTCATTAAAAGAATACCCCAACACTGAAAGTAGTGAAGGGGTATTATAAAGAACTTCTGCTTGTCTACATCTAAACTGACTTACTAGCCTAGAATTAAGGTCACAAACCTCTTCGACAAGAGCTATCAGAATATTGTACCATTTCTCAGAAGTGTCTCAAGGTTCATCGAAAAAAGCATCATAGACTCATATATCCAGCTCTTGAATATATTTTTAGCTCGAATGTATACCTAATTCCTCAACATATTTTAGTTCGGAAAATACCTATATTGAATATTTGGGTTCATTCTCAAAAACTATTTCTGCACACAGCAGTAGAGACGTAGCCCTGCTACGTCTAAAATCGAATTTTGATAACACCCTGTAGAGACGTTGGAGCGG
>JAWXTR010000055.1:0-20072 GCA_044433365.1 Rikenellaceae bacterium | reverse complement strand
GGGGGGGTAGTTTTACTACTATTTATTATAGGCAGATAGCTATTTTCGACTATCAAAATAGATAAAAATTTTGTTAGTCGAACTGTAAAACTATATATTTGTAATAATATATACATGCCTTTTCAGAATTTAAGGCAAATATAGTAAAAATATTTTGAAAAATAGAATAATCGATTAATTTCATATAAATTCTAACAGTTCTATTTTGAGAGTTTTAGAAGTTCCTTAAACAAACATGTTAAATATTGTGTTTTAACGCCATAAAATAGCAATAATTGTAAATATTGCATAGAGGATTGAGGCGGTGCCGTTGAGTGTGGCAAATGCTAGGTTTACTCGTGAGATATCTTCGGGTTTTACTACAATATGTTCGTAGATAAGTATCAAAGAAAAGATTGCTGCACCTACATAGTAGAGTGGGGTGTTGAGGTATAGATATCCTATTAGTATGGTGATTGCTATTGCAACTAGATGGAGCAAGAGGCTGATAGTAAGTGCACCTTTTCGACCAAAAAATTGAGGAATTGAGTGTAGAGAGTGTTCTCGGTCAAAATCCTCGTCGTTGAGTGCATATAAAATATCGAAAGCCGACACCCAAAAGAGTACCAAAGCCGATAGCATCACTGCAAATAGTGAAAATTCGCTTGTAGCGGCGATATAGGCACCTGTTGGGGCTATTGCTAGCGACACGCCTAACACTAAATGGCAAAGTGATGTAAATCTTTTAGTTAGTGAGTAGCCACAAATTACAAATAGTGCTACTGGCGATAGGTAAAAAGCAAGTGTGTTTAAAAAATAGGTTGTAACGATAAAAAGTAGAGCATTTACAATCAAAAATATCAGAGCATTGCGTTCGGTAATCTGACCCGATGGGATTTCACGTGATGTTGTGCGTGGATTAAGCGAATCTATATCTCTATCTGCAAAGCGATTAAATGCCATCGCTGTATTGCGTGCAAATACCATACATAGCAGCATAAGAGCAAAATCTAATAGCGAAAAACTACCGATTTTATCAATCCCATATATAAAACCAATTAGCGCAAAAGGAAGCGCAAAAATTGTATGTGAAAACTTTACTAATGATAGATATTTTTTCATTGTTTTTATGTTTTTAGTAAAAGAAAGGGTTATTTTAATTCATAATTCATAATTAATAATTAATAATTAATAATTAATAAATTAAGAATAATAAATTAAGAATTAAGAATTATGAATTATGAATTAAGAATTATGAATTATAAATTAAGAATTATGAATTAAAACTACCCTTTATTCAAAGTATATTTGCGCCAACGCTCAATAACCTCACTAAAATCGGCAGGAAGCTCAGCTTCAAAGCGCATAAACTCACCTGTATTTGGGTGGATAAAGCCCAAACTTCTAGCATGAAGAGCTTGGCGAGGCATTATATTGAAGCAGTTATTTACAAACTGTGTATATTTCGAAAAAGTTGTACCTTTTAAAATTCTATCACCTCCATAACGTTCATCGCTAAAAAGCGGATGACCTGTATGCTCCATGTGAACACGGATTTGGTGTGTACGACCAGTTTCAAGATTACATTTTACTAAAGTTACATAGTTGAAACGCTCCAAAATCTCGTAGTGCGTAACTGCATGTTTTCCAATGTTTTCATCTTGAAAAACAGCCATTTTCATCCTATCTTTAAGGCTTCGAGCAACGTTGCCCTTGATTGTGCCCTTTTTTTCGTCGAAATCGCCCCAAACTAGTGCTACATATTCACGCTCGATGGTGTGATGAAAAAATTGTTTTGCCAAAAATGCGTGGCTTTTTTCATCTTTTGCAATTACTAGCAGTCCAGAGGTGTTTTTATCGATACGGTGCACTAAACCAGCTCTCATATCGTTATCTTCCAGCATTTTACTACCTGTAAGGTGATAGGTGAGGGCATTTACCAAAGTACCGTGATAGTTGCCATGACCAGGGTGTACGACCATACCTGCATCTTTGTTTACAATTAGCAGATAATCATCTTCATAGACTATATTTATCGGAATATTTTCGGGGATAATCTCTACAACCCTTACTGGATATGGCATAACGATAGATATACTATCGAGAGGCTTCACCTTATAGCTCGATTTTACCGATTTGCCATTGACAATTATGCTTCCTGTATCCGCTGCGGTTTGAATCCTATTTCGAGATGAATTTTCAAGGCGAGCAGTAAGAAATTTATCAATACGAATCTGTTTTTGACCCTTATCTACCACTATCGAGAAGTGTTCGTACATCTCGTCGCCACTCGACTCCGCCGCCTCATCGTCAAGCTCATCAATATCTGCTGATAAACTGATACCTGCCTTATTTAAGGCACTATTACTTAAATCAAAAGAGAGCATTTCGCTCTCTTTTTCATCCTTATTTATATTATTAATTTGCATTATTAATTATGAATTATGCATTATGAATTACGCATTATGAATTGTTATTGAATTGTTATTGAATTTCGCTGTTCATAAGCTCAATCATATCTTCAAGCTCAGAAGCGTTTATTTCAACATCGTTAATTGTTGAATCTTTTTTGCGCTGCTCAATCTCATATTTTTGAATATCTTTAGATATATCGCCGATAGCTTTGCTCACTTTTGTGCTGCTAGCTGAGGCGTTAAACGAAATTGAACGTCCGTGCATCGCCTTACGTGCAGCAAGCGGCGATTGGCTATATACTCGTGCACTATTTTCGTTATCTTCATCAATATCACTATCCAACTCAATTGTGCCAACGTTAAATCCAGCCTCCCAAAGTCGGTTTTTTGCCTCTTCTATTCTTAACCCTGCAAGATTTGGAATCAAAATTTCAGGTTCTACAGGATTTAGCCCTACTGTTAGAGTAATTCCGCTTCCAGAGGGAGCGATAACGTTTTGATTGGCTGAACTGATTTTTTTGCCATCATAGCTCTGCTCTAAAACGTTGAAAGTGGCAATATCGTTTTTGTAGATAATCTTTTCGATAACAAAACCTGCTCCGACTATTTTATTTTTAGCTTGTCGAAGTGAAAAGCCTGCAACATAAGGAATTGGTACCATTTTAGGGCTAAAAGAGTTTGTCGTTAGGAACACTCTACGCCCTTTTTTTACGAAGTTTCCAGCCTTTGGATATTGCTCTATAATTGAGCCTTTTGGTCGGCTAGGTACAAAAAGCGAATCGCTAATTTCAAAATCTATCTCTATCTCTTTTGCTAGCTCAGCAGCTTGCGTGAGCGACATTCCCGAAAAATCGGGTAGTGTGTAGCGTTGACCATGACGTGTTAATGCTCCAAGCGATAGGTAGAGAATAGTTAAGACTATTACAATTAGCGATATGGCAAGAATAATATTTCTTGCGAGGAAATTGTTAGTGATAAACTCTCTCACTTTATCTAAAATATTTTTCTCTTTGCCCATTTTTTGCTATGTTAAAATAGAAATTATTAAAATAAACCATCTCAAAAAAATTATAAATAAAATTAATAATTTATAATTTATAATTTATAATTTTATTGGTCTCGGTATCTGGGAAAATAACCCAAGGTTTAAATGTTTTTGCCTCTTCAAAATCAAGGTGAGCATAAGAGATGATGATAATAACATCGCCTACCGCTACTCTACGAGCAGCAGCACCATTAACACAGATCATGCCACTTCCTCTTTCACCTTTAATGATATAAGTTTCAAAACGCTCACCATTATTGTTGTTTACAATGGCAACTTTTTCGCCTTCAATCATATTTGCTGCATCCAACAAATCTTCATCGATAGTAATACTTCCTACGTAGTTTAAGTCTGCTTGAGTAATCTTTACTCTATGTATTTTCGACTTTAATACTTCAATAACCATTTATACTTCCTGTTTTCTTTAAAATTCTATATTATCAATCAATCTGATATTTCCAACTTTTACAGCAATACAAGCTCTGCGATTAGAGCTATCCGACATATTTTCAAGCGATTGAAGCGTAAAGCTATCAACAACCTCAAAATAGTCAATTTCAAACCCTTTGCAACACTCTATTTGCTCTTTTACCCACTTTTTAGCAAGCTCAATTCCTAAAGATTCAGCCACTTTTTGTGCCCTCGAGATGGTCATATATATAACTGGCGATGCCTCTCTCTGCTCGCTTGTTAAAAGCACATTTCTTGAGCTAAGAGCCAATCCGTCACTATCACGAACAATCTCACAACCAACAATTTCGACACCAATATTATAATCTTTCACCATCTTGCGAATAATCGCTAGTTGTTGAAAATCTTTTTCACCAAAATAGGCTCTAGTTGGCTTAACAAGAGCAAAAAGAGTACTTACAACCTGTGCAACACCATTAAAGTGACCAGGACGAAGAGGACCCTCCATAACCTTTTCTAACTGACCAAAATCAAATACTCTCGTATCTGGCTCTGGATAAATCTGCTCCACGGTAGGCAAAAAAACTATATCACAACCTGCACTCTCTAAAAGGGCAGCATCTGCCTCTTCTGTTCGAGGGTAGTTTGTAAGGTCGTTTTTATCATTAAACTGAGTTGGATTTACAAAAATGCTCACCACTACAGTGTCGTTCTCCTTTTTACAACGCTCTACAAGCGATATGTGACCAGCGTGTAATGCTCCCATTGTAGGAACAAAGCCAACTGAGTCTGAGGTGTTTAGCTGAGACAGTAATTGAGTTAACTCAGCTGTTGTTTTTGCTATTTTCATTATTTTTACATAACTTTTACGCTGCAAAGTTATAAAATTATTAATATGCAATGCAAAAAAATGTTATCTTTGCAGTAATAAATTATTTTTTTCATGTTAGAATCTTTATTTAGCTCGCCCTTTTTTGCGCTCTTTGTTATTATTGCGCTGGGTTTTATGTTGGGAAAAGTGAACGTAAAAGGTGTTTCACTTGATGTTTCGGCAGTAATCTTTATTGCCCTATTATTTGGTCACTATGGTGTAGTTATTCCATCGGCTTTGAGCGATTTTGGAATGGTACTATTTATTTTTACCATCGGAATGCAGGCAGGTCCCGGTTTTTTCGACTCATTTCGTTCAAAAGGAAAGGTTTTAGTTATCTTAGCTGTAGTGATTGTTTTCTCGGCTTCTTTTACGGCGGCAATTCTTCAAACTATTTTTGGATTCTCAGCAGCCGATACTGCAGGGCTTTTAACTGGTGCTCTTACAAGTACTCCTGGTCTTGCAACTGCTCGTGAGCTTACTGGCGATCAAACAGCAGTGGCGTATGGTATTGCCTACCCATTTGGTGTGATTGGGGTGATACTTTTCGTGAAACTTCTTCCTCGTGTTCTTAAAATAGATATGAAAGCTGTTGAAAAAGAGGCAGAAGAGGCTGTTTTTGATCGTTTTCCAAAGGTTTTAAGCAAAACTTTTAGAGTTGAAAACAACAATATCTTTGGTTCGACTCTAGCGCAGCTTCGAGTTCGTGAAATGACAGGTGCGGTGGTATCTCGAATTAAACACGGTGAAGTTTCAGATCTTCCTACTGCAAATACTGCTCTTTATGAGGGTGATTTAGTTCGTGCAGTTGGTACGGAGGAGGCTCTTGGCAAAATCCAGATGTTGATAGGCGAAAAAGTGGAAGAGAATCTACCTATAACCTCTTCTATGGAGCGTTTGAGTGGTTTGGTGACAAACAAACGAATTGTTAATATGTCGCTTGCAACGCTTAACCTACAACAAAATTTTAACTGTACCGTTACTAGGGTAAGGCGTTCGGGTGTAGATATTACACCAACTCCCGATTTAGACCTAAAATATGGCGACAAACTGACTCTTATAGCCCCTCGTGAGAATATTATTGATGTGCTTAGAATGCTCGGAAATGATAAAAAACAGCTTTCTGACACCGATTTCTTCCCTATTGCATTGGGTATAGTTTTAGGGGTGCTTTTTGGTAAAATTTCGCTAAATTTTGGAACAGGGTTTACCTTCTCTTTTGGTCTTACAGGGGGTATTTTAGTAATTTCACTGCTTTTAAGTGCAAAAGGAAAGACGGGCAACATTATATGGTCGATGTCGGCAAGCGCAACGCAACTACTTCGTCAGTTAGGTCTGCTTCTATTCCTAGCAGGTGTGGGTACTTCGGCTGGAACTACAGTGGTTGAGAGTTTTATGAATAATGGTCTTACAATGTTTGTTTCGGGTATGCTAATTACGCTTATTCCTATGATTGTTGCAATATTGGTATCAAAATATCTATTAAAAGTCAATATTTTAGACCTTTTAGGCGTTATAACAGGAGGTATGACAAGTACTCCAGGGCTTGCCGCAGCCGATTCTATGACCTCTAGCAGTGCGCCAAGTATCGCCTATGCTACGGTATATCCTGTGGCTATGGTATTTTTGATTATTTGTGTTCAAATTATCACAATGTTATCGTAATTTTTAATGTGAACTTTTAAAGGGGAGTTCTAAAAAAGCGTTTAAATCCAATTTCTAGAAGTTCCCTAAAATATAACGAAAATAAACGCTACTAAAATTAAATTATATGAGATTACTTCTAATAAGCAACTCTACAAATGCTGGTGAGGCATATTTAGAGTATCCAAAAAATCAAATTAAAGATTTTTTATCTGTATCAAATATTAAAAAGGTGCTTTTTGTCCCTTTTGCTGCTGTAACTTTTAGTTTTGATGAATATGAGCAAAAGGTTGCTAATCGTTTTGCTGAAATAGGCATCGAAGTTGAATCGGTACACCACCACACTGATATGGTGGCAGCTGTAGAGAGTGCTCAGGCGGTTGTAGTTGGTGGAGGCAACACTTTCCAGCTTGTTAGAATGATGCAACAGGGTGGCATTATGGATGCTATCGCAAAGCGTGTAAGAGAGCAAAACATCCCATATATCGGTTGGAGTGCAGGTAGCAATGTTGCATCGCCTACACTTTGCACAACCAACGATATGCCTATTTGCGAGCCTCTATCGTTTAATACAATGGCTTTAGTTCCGTTTCAAATTAATCCTCACTACACCGACTTCCACCCAGAAGGGCACGCTGGTGAGACTCGTGACCAACGTCTAGCTGAGTTTTTAGCTGCAAACAGAGATGTTACAGTAGTTGGACTTCGTGAAGGATGTATGCTTAGTGTAGAGGGTGAAAAAATGACTCTTATAGGCGAAAGAACTATGAGACTATTTAACTATGGCAAAGAGTATGTTGATTATTCAAACAGCGATTCACTAGATTTTTTGCTAAACATATAATTCTTCAACTATGGCAAATCTATCGCATAATCAACAAATCGGACATATTGGCGAAGATATTGCAGCTAACTACGTATCCTCTGAGTTGGGTATGACCATTTTAGAGCGAAATTGGATGCGAAATAATAAGGAGTTAGATATTATTGCAATCAAAGGCGATACGCTTCGAATTATTGAGGTAAAAAGTCGTAAAGAGAGTTCAGAAGATACCATTGCAAGCTCTCTTAACGATAAAAAATTGCGTTATTTAATTGCAGGTGCTTCCCACTACGCCTCTTCGGTTAGACTGGATGGTATAAACGATATTTTTTTCGATTTGGTGGTAGTAATATTTAGCGATGATGGAAGTCATAGAGTCGAATATACTCCTAAATTTTTCTATCCTACTTGGTAGAAATTTACGGTAACTTCAAAAAAAGATTCAAAATATATAATGAAAAAGTTTAAAAGACACTTAGTAACATCGGCATTACCTTATGCCAACGGTCCTGTACATATAGGACACCTTGCAGGAGTTTATATTCCATCAGATATTTATGTTCGCTATCTTCGTTTAAAAGGTGAAGATGTGTTATCTATCTGTGGTTCAGACGAACATGGTGTGCCTATCACTATAAAAGCTCGTCAAGAGGGGGTAACTCCTCAAGATATTGTCGACAAATATCACAATATCATTAAAGGAGCTTTCGAGGGGCTAGGTATATCGTTCGATATATATTCTCGTACCTCTTCGGATATGCACCGAGTGACTGCATCCGATTTTTTCCGCAAACTTTACGACGATGGTAGCTTTATTGAGCAAACCACCGAGCAATATTATGATACAGAAGTTAGCCAATTTTTAGCTGACCGCTACATAACTGGTGAGTGTCCTCACTGTCACAACGAAAAGGCGTATGGCGACCAGTGCGAAAGCTGTGGTACGACACTTTCAGCTACCGATTTAATTAACCCTAAATCGGCAATTTCGGGAAGTGTGCCTGTAAGACGTGAAACCAAACATTGGTTTTTACCTCTCGACCGCTATGAGTCGTTTCTGCGTGAGTGGATTTTAGATGGTCATAAAGAGTGGAAGCCAAATGTGTATGGACAGTGTAAAAGTTGGTTAGATTTGGGTCTGCAACCACGTGCGGTAAGTCGTGACCTTGATTGGGGTATCCCAGTGCCTGTAGAGGGTGCTGAGGGTAAAGTACTTTATGTTTGGTTTGATGCCCCTATTGGCTATATTTCAGCAACTAAAGAGCTAACACCCGATTGGGAGACATATTGGAAGAGCGAAGATACAAAATTGGTTCACTTTATAGGTAAAGATAATATTGTGTTCCACTGTATCGTATTCCCTGCAATGTTAAAGGCTCATGGCGACTACATCCTACCAGAAAATGTACCAGCAAATGAGTTTTTAAACCTTGAAAACGACAAAATATCGACCTCTCGCAACTGGGCAGTATGGCTTCACGAATATCTTGAAGAGTTTTCGGGTAAAGAGGATGTGTTGCGTTATGTACTTTGTGCAAATGCTCCAGAGACAAAAGATAACGACTTTACTTGGAAAGATTTTCAAGCTCGCAACAACAACGAGCTGGTTGCAATTCTTGGTAACTTCGTAAATCGTGCATTAGTATTAACAGGAAAATATTACGAGGGTGAAGTTCCCACTCGTGGCGAATTAACAGAGTTTGATACTCAAATTTTAGCCGATATTAAAGCTACTAAAGGTGCTATTGAGGCAAATATCGAGAACTATAAGTTCCGTGAAGCCCTTAAAGAGGCTATGAATGTTGCTCGTATTGGTAATAAATACCTTGCAGATACAGAGCCTTGGAAAGTGGTCAAAACTGATGCTGAGCGTGTTAAAACCATTATGAATATCGCTCTTCAAATCACTGCAAACATTGCAATTGCAATCGAACCATTTATGCCATTTACAGCTGCTAAGATGTTAAATATCTTAAACGTTGACAAATATAATTGGGAGCGATTAGGCGATGATAATCTGCTTGAGGCGGGTCATGTAATTGGTAAAGCGGAGTTGCTTTTCGAAAAAATCGAAGATTCAGTAATTGAAGCGCAACTTCAAAAATTGGAAGATACAAAGCTTGCAAACCTAGCTAACGCATTCGAACCAGCACCTCAAAAAGAGGAGATTCAATTCGACGATTTTACTAAAATGGATATTCGTGTAGCAAAAGTTATAGAAGCTATAAAGGTTCCAAAGAGTAAAAAACTTCTAAAACTTACAATCGATACAGGTATCGACAAACGTACTATCGTTTCGGGTATTGCAGAGTATTACACAGCTGAAGATATGATAGGTAAGAGCGTTTTAGTGCTTATAAACCTTGCTCCACGTGAGATTAAGGGCATCACTTCGCAAGGCATGATACTTATGGTTGAGGATGAACTTGGCAAACTTGCTACAGTCTCACCAGAGCGAGAGGTTATGCCAGGTTCGGTGATAGGATAAGAAGGGATATTCGCAAAACCACTCTTGCGAATGACCCTAAGAAAAAAAGCAAGAGGGTGACTAAAAAGCACCTATTTTATGCAAACAAGTGGGTGACCCACAATCAAAAATCCAGACCATTACCCCTGTTCACAAGCGTTGTGAGTGGGGGTAATGGTCTGGATTGTTTAATTTTAAGTCACCCTCTTGTTTGTCTATTTAGGGACTTTGGGGTCATACTCTTACCCATAAAAAAAATAATCAAGTTCTAGTTTTTAAATTGAGGTTTTAAAACCTCGTCGGCTGCAACTGGTTTTTTGGGGGTGAAAAAGTCGTCTTTTGTGTAGCCATGCCATTTTTTAAGGTGTGGAATCGACTCTCTGATTGCCATGCTTTGGTCGTTTTTCTCTGTACCATTGCCTTTACCCTCTTCCCTTACGATAATATCACAGTTGTCGTATTTAAAACCTTCGGTTGTTACGTTTTCAAACGTAATATCCCAGTAATCACCAGTTTCGTCGATACATGCAGCAACAGATGGTGAGTTTATCCATTTGCCATAAGGTACAACATCCAAATACTTTATTAAATCGTACTGCTCTTTATGGTAGTTCATTAAATTTTTGGTTGAGGCGACACTATTTTCACCATAGATAGAGTGTACGTTTATAATTTTAGAGTCATTTCCAAATCTACCAGCAGCAGAGTTTGCTCCATGTTTGCCCCCAGCAGGACCACCTTCGGCTTTAACCGCTACATTACTATTTTTTGTCCACACTCCGTCAGCTTTTACTGTTCCATTTTGTGCAACGTGTGGGTTCATCATTATTGCATTTCTACCATCCTCATTTCTTACATTACGGGCAAAAATATCGTAAACTCCAATAGTAGGAGTGTTTGCGCCAGTCTCTAAACGAAGCGTTACGCCGCCTTTCGAGTAAATATCTTCAAAATATACGTTGCGAGCACCGTGAATTTGAACAAGTCCATAGCCAGGGTTTGGATTATATATTTTACAGTGAGTAAGTTCGCCATTTGTAGGGCGGTCTACTTTCCAACTAAGTGAGTTTGGAGCATCGGCAGGGGTTAGTGTAAATGCACAATATACCGAATAATTATCTTTAATATCAGCATCTGCGATAGAGAAGTTGTTTACCATCTTTAAAATAACAAACCTTGTCCTAATTTCTTGATTACGAGGAATATTTGAGTAGTCTACAGTGTAAAACCCTTTTGATGCACGAATTGAGCAATTTTCGATAGGGATATTACTCATTTTATCGTCATTGCTAAAATCAAACATATTAACGTTTGATTCATCGCCCCAATATGGTTTTAAAATTGTTCCCTCTTCAAAAATAATATGTACATTCGACATCATTCGAACACTTCTAAAAAGATATGTTCCTTTTGGTATAAATAGTTTTCCACCACCGCTTTCAGATAGCTCTTTAATAGCCCTTTGTAGTGTGGCAGATTGGTCTTTATGCAGGCTCGATTGCATACCATAGTCGGTAACGCCATTTTTTTCGATTTTAACCTCATCAATTTTATCTACATAGGCAGATTTAAGGTTCATAACGTTCTCTTTGCTTGGCATGCCATTTTGAGCAGTTGCATTAAAGGCAGCTAACATAAAGAGTGCTGCAAATGATGTTTTGATTAATAATTCCTTCATAATTAAAAATAGTAAGTAGGGTAAAATAATTATTGGTGTGTTTTTAATAGTGCTATTGGAGATGAGATTTTTTGCTATTGAATTGAAAATATAGTGGTTCTACATTGAGATTTAATAGTAAAAAATATCGCTCCAAGAGTGCTATTAAGAATATGGCAATAATTGTTTTACACTACTTAATTTGGGTAAACTTTTGACAAAGTTACTATTTTTTAATAATATTTACCCCCATTTTTACATTTTTATGCAAAAATGGGGGTAAATAATTGTTATAATAAGGCTTGTTAAGGGAACTTATAATGGGAACTTATAATAAGGGCACTTCTAAAAATTGGATTTTAACGCTTTTTCATTTTGAGGCTTCATCTTTGAATTTTACAAAATGCACCGTAGGCACCGCTACGCCCACATTTTGCAAAATCCAAATCTAAAACCTCAAAATATAAAATCGAATAAAACCAATTATTAGAACTCCCCATAAGAACTCCCCTAATACTATTTCAGCTGAGCATTTGCAATATCAATAAATGCAAGGATATTTTCTTTAGTCGTATCGCTTTCGACTGAGTGAGATGGTGAGAAGATATAACTGCCATCTTTACCAAGCTCAAGGAGCATTTTCGACTCTGCAATAACATCTTCAACGGTGCCAAATGGAAGAGTTTTTTGCATTGAAAGACCGCCATGGAATGCAAGTCTGCCACGATACATCTCAATAAGCTCTTTTACATCCATAACCTCTGGTTGGAATGGGTTAAAGCTGTTAAGACCAGCATCAATAAGGTCTGGGAATAGCTCATCTACATCGCCACAACTATGAATCATTACATATTTTCCAGCGTCACGGACTCTCTTATACATCCTTTGAATACGAGGGTATAAAAACTCTTTCCAAAGATCGTAACCCATAATCAAGCCCTTTTGTTGACCCCAGTCGTCGCCAAAATATACTGCATCTATATCATATTCTAGTGCCTTGTCGATTTGAGCAATGTTGTAGTCGCAAATTGCATCTAAAAGTTGGTGTACGAAGTCGGGATATAAGAAAAAGTCCATCAAAATATTTTCGATACCTCTTAGGGTCCAAGCACGTTCGTAAAGCGAAAAACCAATCTGAAAAACTCTAAACATATCGGGTTTTTTCTCAATTTCACTCTCGATATTTGCGTAAAAACGAGGATCTAAAGGGTTGGGAAATTGGTAACCCTCGAGTGTTGGCTCCGAAAGAAGCACCCCTTTTACATCACCAATATCTTTGTCGATACTTCTGTCCCACACAACTTTAAAAACGTCTTGATATAAATTTTCTCCGACTTTTTCGAAAAATCCAATATCGCTACCAAGTTGTAGAACGTGATTTCCTAAAACTACATCTAAATCGTCAACGCCATAGTGCTCTTCAAGCATCTCTTTAGGCTCTTGAGTAAATTTAAATGACCAAGGTACATAAGGTGGCTTCTGACCATCTAAGACCATTTTAATAACTTCTCTTTTTGTCATAGTTGTATATGTTTTGTTGTTGTTGTTGTTGTTGTTGTTGCTATAAAAGAATTTCAAACGGTGGGATTTCATATCCTATAGAGACAAGTTCCGTTTGAACCATCATGTTTTGACTCTCTTTAATATCAATTTGTCCTGGGACATACTGCACGACAACCGTTGAGCCGTTGTCGATTGAAACATATCCCTTAACTCTTAAAATATTGTCGGAAAGCGACTCTAAAAATTTGGTAAGCGAAGAGATTGTAACCTTTTTTGTGCTCTTAAAGCATTTAGATTTATAGCCTCCCTCTCCGCATTTTGTAAGTTCTCCATCGATAGGGTTTAGCTCTGCACTGGATTTAAATTTTGTATCTAAAATTGAGCTAACATCAAAATCGGCATAGCTAGCAGAGTTGATTTTAGCAATAGGATTGATAGCCTTTACGCTCTGCTGAACCTTTTGAAGCTCCTCTTTATCTACTAAATCAATCTTTGCAATATGAACAGTGTCGGCAACTTGAATTTGATGTCGAACGCCAATAATGTTTTTTAGTGCCTTTTCAAATCGAGGTGCATCTACTACTGATACTATATGTGAAAGGTAGTAGTTGAAGCTTACATCACTATCTTCAAGAAGTTGAGCAATTGCAATTGGATCGGCAATACCTGTAGCCTCGACAATCACAATATCTAACTGTTCGCTATTAGAAAGTTCGATAAGAGTGCTTCTAAATTGAGAAAATAGGCAGGCGCAGAATATAGAACCGGTGTTTAACTCTCGAAGAGTAAACGAAGAGCTGACTTCACGGATAATATCGCTATCGAACGATGTTTGGGCAAATTCGTTTTGGATAACCGCCACTTTTTTGCCCTCACTCTCGCATTTTTGTAAAATTTTACAAAGCAAAGTGCTTTTGCCACTACCAAGAAAACCTGTTAGTAATATAATTGGTGTTTGTGGTTTAAATTTTACAATTTTCATAAATATGTATAAGTAGTGTAAAACAATTATTGCCATATTCTTAATAGCACTCTTGGAGCGATATTTTTCACTATTAAATCTCAATATAGAACCACTATATTTTCGATTCAATAGCAAAAAATCTTATCTCCAATAGCACTATTAAAAATACACCAATAATTATTTTACCCTACTTAATTAAATGTGGGGATTTGATTTTTTAATATTTTTATTGAGACGTTGTACAGATTGTTTCAATGGAGACGTTGTACAGATTGTTTCAATGGAGACGTTGTACACAACGTCTCTACGCCCGTTTTGTTGATGAAGCAAATTTATAATTTACAATTTATAATTTATAATTTATTGCAGAGCTGCCTCAATAGCTGCACTAATTTCATCAACAGGAGGTATAATCGAGACGAAAGCCTCTTTGCCATTGATAAGTAGGGTAGGGATGTTTTTTACTCCCGTAGCAGCCATAAACTCTAAACCTTCAGCTGTTTTTATAGAGTGTTCTTTAACAATAACCTTACTCCCAAATGGCTCAGAGCCACGTTGTGTTGCCTCCCACATATATTGACAAGCTGCACAACCTGTAGAGTCTAAAGTAATACAATCTACCATTACAACATCTGGTTGAAGATATGTTTCGAGGTTTAAAGGCTCTACATTGGACTGTTTTGGACCAAGTGCACGAACTATATCTTGTAGATAAGGGTCGTTTATAACGTTCACACACTCAATTAGATTATCAATTTTAGTGTCGTAAGCTAAATCACAACCCGGAGCCAGAATAAACCCTTTATAATCTTTGCCCGCTATGTCTAAACACTCCACAACATCACGTCTCGTATCGTCTATATCGCCCATCAACAATACAACTGTAAGCTTGATGTTGCCACCATAGCAAACATTATGTTTAAGGCAAATATCTCGTACAAAATCGAGAGGAATATTTTCGTCAATCGAAATATTGTTTGGTTTACACTCACACATAACTTCAATATTGTGTTGAGCATGTCCGCAGACAAAGAACGATGAAAGTGCGCCAAGATTTTTGATATTTTCAAACACCTTTTGGCATGGAGCTTTGATAAATTGAGCAAACTGATCTGGTCCAATTTGACTACACATTGGGTCGACAACCGCTACAATATCACACCCAGCTTCGATATAGAATTTGCTCATTGTATTACATACATCGGCGCAAAAATCCATAACTTTATTAACTTTTGCCTCGTCCATAAACATATCCATAAAGATATCGGTTCCGCAAAGGTGCAATGCAAGGGTAAATGGACCTGTAATAAGACCGTAAAGAGCAATATCTGGATATTTTTCACGTAGTTTACGAGCCACATTCATAGTGATTGGAATACGTCCATCAGTAGCAGTTGGCATAGGTATTTTATCGAGAGTTTTTGTACCACCTTCGCCCATTGGGTGAGAAGATACTGACGGTGGATTGTCTTTACTCCAAACTAAATCACAGCCAAATATTTCCGCTTCCATCTGTAAATCAAACGATACAGGTATTCCATCTGGTTTGTAAAGCTCGATAGCTTTTGAAAGCCCCTCTACCATTAAATCTTCCGATTTTAGGTAAGTTTCTGCATCCACACCCACCAATTTACCTGCGTGTACCCCAACAAAAGGCACCCACGGTGCTCTATCTACACTCTCTAGTGCAAAAGCCTTTTTAATTAACTCTTTACCACTCATATTTTAAAATTTATAATTCATAATTCATAATTACGCATTAAGCATTATGAATTGCTCCACTAATTCTTTGATTACAATCTGTACGCTTACATATCTCACACCCATATTTTTTGGTGATAACCTTGTCGCCAATACCCACCACACCGCTAATCGATTTTATAGGGTGCATTAGTGAGGTACTGCCGAGTGTTATACCGCAAATTTGCGATGGAAATAGCGAAAATAGCTTATGTTGCTCGTTTATATCCCAAGCGCAATATCCCGGGCTAAAACGGTTTGTATGCTTTTTGCTTTCAATCTCTTTTTGTAGCTGAGCCTCCATATAATCGCCAGTAGCTTCGACTATTACAGTGCCGATAGCATCTAAAACAAATAGATTTAGAATATCGCCAGAGTTAGAAACCTCATCAAAATAACTTTGAAACTCCTCTCCTGCTGTAGCCACAAAAAGAGCCATAGTTTCAGAGTTTCTTACCATTGCCCCAATAGTGCGTTGACAGTTAAAGGTGATCGATTCCAGAGTAAAGCTATCTTTTTCGAGCGTACACTCAAATATTTTGTAGCAGTAGCGAGGTTTTGCAATTTCAAAGGCTTTTTCAAGAAGTTCTTCTGTAAGAGCGAGGGTAATCTCGTCGGGAATAGCCCCTTTATAACCCATAGCACGGTAAATATCTTTGCGGTCGATAGTTAGCAGATTAATATCCACCTTTACCTCTACTGCTTTTTCCATCATCTCTACTATATAGCCTCTACAAGTTGGCGTGCAAGGGCAACCGCAAGGTTTGCATTTTCGCTGTAGCCATCAGCACCAATCTCCTGAGCAAAAGAGCTAGAAAGAGGTGCACCTCCAACCATAATTTTAACCTTATCACGCAATCCTTCGCTCTCGATAGCCTCTACAATCTCTTTCATATAGGTCATAGTGGTTGTAAGAAGTGCCGACATACATACCACCTCAGCACCGTTCTCTTTAATCGAAGCTATAAACTGCTCACTTGTAACATTTACCCCTAAGTTAATAACCTCAAAACCACAACCCTCAAGCATAGAAGCCACCAAGTTTTTACCAATATCGTGTAGGTCGCCTTTAACTGTTCCAATTACCACTTTTGCTTTAAAGTTGTCGTCGGCATCAACTTTAAGGAGTGGTTTAAGAATATCAAGCGAACCTTTCATTGCACGTGCAGCCATAAGTAGGTTTGGCACAAATGCCTTTCCCTCTTGAAACGCTTGTCCAATCTCTTCCATACCTTTAATTAGGTATTCATCGATAATCTGTTTTGCAGAAATGCCATCTGCAAGAGCTTTGTTGGTCTCTTCTATAGCCAAATCAAGATTTCCTTTAGAGATGGCTGAGTCAATTAAATAGTTTTGCATAAATATTGTGTTTGTTTGTTTAATGCAAAGGTATGGCATAATCATAATTAATAATTATCAAATTTTTGCATTTGCTTATTGTATTTTTGCATTTAGTGTGTGAAATTGTATTTTTTGTGACAATATTGTCTATTTTTATTAATATTTGGTAGTTTCTGTATTTTGTTAAACAGTTTAAATAATTGGTTTGTAAGAGTAAAATTTGGAGTAGGTTTACTATAGTTAGGTGTAGGTTGAAATATGTGTTTTTTTAATTAAATTGACTAATAATTGCTAAATTTCTAATAATTTTATATCTTTGTTAAAATTATAATCATTAAGGCTTATAATTTTAACATATTTTATTAATATAGCGTTTGCTATTTATTCAAGGTACTCTAAAATTTGGCGATTCTAGGATATTTCGATATGAATAAGTTCAGTAAACGTCTACGCTTTTGCGTGGACGGAACTTATCATTGAAATGGGTCACGCCAAATACCTAGAGTCCGATAAGGAATGTTCACGCATTTTTTATTTTTCTCATAGGTGTATGTCGTAGCTCTTAGGTATATGAATAAGTTGGTTTGCGCACCAAAAGCAAAAGATATGAACAGTGAAGATTCAACTTCAAACAATGGTGTGTTAGACACTTCGTTTTATGTCTTACCAAGGTGTGGTGAAGGTGAGCTTTTAATGCAACAATTAAAAGAAAGACTAACTAAAGTAAGACTTTGTTATAGTGTTAATCGTATTGAATATGAGATAAATACACTAAAAGTTATTACTCGGCTTTATGGAGTTGATATTGTATATAGTAAAGTCGCAAAGTGTATAAACAATCTATTAGAGATTGTAGAAGCAGAGTATCTCGATATTTTTGGTGATAATATCGACAAAAAATTTATTCGTTTAGTCAAACTTGTTTTCGAAATATTATGGATGGCGATTGCTTAACACTACGAACACCCGACGACGTTGTGTGCTTACATTTCCCAGAATGGATTTTAGCCAGCGACAACCGATTAATCTGTATGTATTATAAATTCTTCGACCGATATGCTTATTGTTGTGAAAATGGTAAATTTTATTTTCAAGAGCTGAAAAGAGTGAGTGATATAGATAGTCGTAAAGGCTATGGTGGTTCTTGGTCTATTATGGATGGACGTTGGAAGCATAGATAGATTAAGGTCATATTTTTTACCACATTACCTTTAAATGGGTTATTCGCAAAACCCCTTTTGCGAATTTCACTAAGTTACCAATATACGCATAATACCCCCACTCTCAACGCTTGAGAGTGAGGGTAAAATTTTTAATTGTGGTCACCCACTAGTTTGTATAAAAAAGGTGCTTTTGGCTTATCCTTTATGTTTTACAAATATGCCTATTTAGTCGAAGCACCAAACATAAACTCAAAAGTGCGATTGCCGCCATTAAGTTCGTAGTGAGGTAGAATATTTGAAAGAGTTCCTGCAAGTGCAGCCTGCTCAAGGTCGATATTTACGGTGTAGTAATCGAGAGCAGCTAAATCATAAGGATGTTTAGCATCTTCGATATTTTGTCCGCTATATTTCCATATTGCAAAACCAAATAGAGGAGAGCCTACAACTTGAAGTTTGCTGTTTTTATCAGTGCTGCTTGTTAGAGTAGCCCAACGTACATCGGAGCGATTGCCGCTCTCTTGTGGTTGAACATAGTTATAGAAAATATCGTCAGTTTTTAGACTATACTCGCCAACTTTTGCTGCACGTTTACGGTCGATATAGTTTTCAAAAGGACCTTTGCCGTAGAAAGTAGTGTTGTCGTAAGATAGAGGTACGCCCATAGTCATACCAACTCTGTTAAAGTCTGGTGTCGACTCTGGAGCTTTAATATCCATCTTCACTGCAATCATACCATCGCTATGGATTGTATAAGCTATAGTTAAATTCACATCTTTATAGGCCTCATAAGCTACAGTTACTACCGATGATGAGCCATTTTCTTTAACATCTACCGATTTAACTTTTAGCTGTGAGCTAAATCCATTCCAGAACGCTTTTATCGGGTTCATATATTTTACAGTAGCACCACGAATATCGTTATCGACAGCTGGACGGATAAAGTTTGGCATTAGAGGCGATAAAATCTGCTCTTTACCGTTAACTTTATATGAAGTTAGGTAGCCACTATCTTTCGATACAACAGCCGAGAATGTTTTAGCTGAAACAGTCACAACAGTAGAATTATCTACCGATACACTCTCTTTAGAGGTAGAAACATAGCTGCTATCACTCTCTTTTTTAGCTCTAAGAAGCATCTTTTCGTAAGCCACTTCATACCCTTTTTCGCACCAGAATTTATCCTCTTTTTCGTGAAGCGATACTCTTACCCAATATTCGGCATTATCATCATATTTGATGTCACCTACAGGTATAACTACGCTTTGAGTGTCGCCAGAGGCAATATTTAGATTACCTAGTGCACCACTACCTACTACTTTACCATCTTTGAAAAGCTCCCACTTAGCATCATATTGATTTAGTGAGGTGTGTGAAAGGCGGTTAAGAATCGAAACTTTGCATGGAGATGCTGAAATTAGCTCAATCTCTACAGGTTGGAACACATATTTAGCCTCCCAAGCGTGTGGGTTTGGTTTTCTATCTGGTGAGAATACACCATTAATACAGAAGTTAGAGTCGTTTGGTTGATCGCCAAAATCGCCCCCGTAAGCGTAGAACTCTTTGCCATCTTCTGTTTTAGTTAGTATACCTTGGTCAATCATATCCCAGATATAACCACCAATAAGGTTTTTGCGGCTACGAATTTCGTCCCAATAGTCGCCAAGACCTCCCATAGAGTTACCCATGGCGTGCATATACTCACACATAATAATTGGACGGTTGATATAAGGGCTTTCCGATTGGGCAATAATTTGCGAAAGCTCTGGATACATACGGCTAATAACATCTACATAATAAGGGTCGTCAGGGTTTGCATAACCTTCTGATTTGTTAAGCCCTGAAGCACCCTCGACATAATGAGGATGCGTTGGATCGCCTTGTGCACCCTCGTAGTGAACAAAACGACTCTGGTCGAAGTCGTGAATCCAAGCAGCAGCAGCAGCATGAATAGGACCTACTCCCGACTCATTACCAAGCGACCATGAAATTATTGAGGCGTGGTTTTTATCACGTATTACCATGCGTAAAATTCGGCTCATCATCGATCCTG
>JAWXTR010000054.1:0-20171 GCA_044433365.1 Rikenellaceae bacterium | reverse complement strand
TGAGATTTTTTGCTATTGAATCGAAAATATAGTGGTTCTATATTGAGATTTAATAGTGAAAAATATCGCTCCAAGAGTGCTATTAAGAATATGGCAATAATTGTTTTACACTACTTAATCTGTTATTATGAAATATTTGGCTGCTTGGTTTGCGAATATCATGGCTGAAATAGAAGATTGGGGCAACATCGAGTAATTTTCGGTAAGTGTTGTACCAATGTTTTTTTCTATGTTTAGCGCATCGAATATTTTGCGTTTTAGTTTATGATCTTTTAGGCATGGATAACCAAATGCTGGTCTAATTCCTTGCCATTTACCCTTTAGTATTTGGGTAGGATTAAATTCCTCGTTGCTATAGCCCCAAAGAGAAGTTCGTAATTCGTAGTGTAGGTATTCGCTGCTAGCTTCGGCTAGTCTGTCGGCAAGCAGTTTTAGCATTAGTGTTGAGTAATGATCGCCCTCGTAATTGCAAGCTATCTGATCTATGCCAAATACCGAAACATTGATAAAACCTACATAATCGCCATTTTCGTGCAGAAAATCGGCTAATGATAGGTTTAGTTTTTTGCCTTGTTGCAGGTCACGCCCTACATTTAGCTCTAGTGATTTATCGGTTATGATTATTGTTTCGTTTTTCGTCGTAGCATCGCATATAGTTGTTTGAGCCTTGATTGTTACTTTAGAACTCATTATTTTAAGCATTTCAAGTGCATCATTATATAAATTACGTGCCTCTTCGCCTTTTTGTGGATGGTCAAATAGCTGAGGTGTTTGTCCTTTAACTTGCCATGCAGCAAAGAAAGAAGTCCAATTGATTAGTTGGCAAACCGTTTCGAATTTCAACTCTTTGATAAAGGTGCCTTTTTGTTGAGGCTGCACTATACTCTCTTTATTTACAATAAATTTGTTAGAGCGTGCATCTGTAATCGAGAGAATTGAACTTTTGTTGTTAAATTCGTTTAATATTTGGTTTTGCTCATATTTTATGGTTTTTATAATTTGCTTGCTATGCGAACCCACAAGTTCTAATGCTAATTGAGCACAACTAGAAGCATCGCTAGTTTGCCATGTTAATCCGCTATACAAAGGTTGTAGCTTAACAGTAGTATGCAGTTTTGATGTAGTCGCTCCGCCTACTAATACGGGTAGTGAAATTTTTTCTTTTTCGAAAGTTTTGAGTAAATAAGCCATTTCGTCGAGCGATGGAGTAATTAGTCCACTGAGCATAGCCATTGTAGGTTTGTGCTCTCTTACGGCATCAACAATATTTTGTGCTGGCACCATAACCCCTAAATCTATAACCTCGAAACCATTGCACGACAGTACAATAGACACTATGTTTTTACCAATGTCATGAACATCGCCTTTTACGGTTGCAACCACTATCTTGTGAAGCTTTGAATCATCATTGCTAGTCTTTATGTAAGGCTGTAGGGCATCTACAGCCATTTTCATGACACGTGCACTTTTTACTACTTGCGGCAAGAACATTTTGCCCTCGCTAAACAAAGTGCCAACATGTTTCATAGCCTCCATAAGTGGTTGTTCTATCACGTTTACGGCAGAGCGATACTCGGCAAGAGCCTCAAGTGTATCGTCGTTTATATATTGAGTTATACCCTTTGATATAGAGAGTCCTAGACGCTCATTTATAGGCAGTTTACGCCACTGTTGAGTATCGTTTTTGGCTGGGGTGGTGCTGCTTTTAAGGCTTAACATCTTCTCGCTTATTTCGAGTAGCTTTTCAGTAGCCTCATCGTTGCGGTTGAGAATTAAATCCTCTATTGCGGTAAGTAATTCGGGGTTTATATCCTCATAAATCATCATGTTTGTACCATTGACTATAGCCATATCTAATCCGGCCTTTATTGCATGATATAAAAAGGCCGAGTGCATGGCTTCACGTAGAGGATTATTACCTCTAAATGCAAATGATAGATTGCTAACTCCCGCACTTACTTTTGCATAAGGTAGATTTAGTTTAATGTACTCTACTGCCTTAATAAAATCTATGCCATATTTAGCATGTTCTGCTATTCCAGTACCTATCGTTAGTACGTTAGGGTCAAATATTATATTTTCGGGTTTGAATCCATTATTTGTAAGTAGTCTGTAAGCTCTGCAGGCCACCTCAATTTTGCGTTGGTAGCTGTCGGCTTGCCCATTTTCATCAAAGAGCATAACTACTGCTGCTGCGCCATATCTTTGTATGATATCTGCACGATGCAAAAACTCTTGCTCGCCCTCTTTTAATGATATAGAGTTTACTATAGGCTTGCCTTGCTGAGTACGAAGTCCATACTCTATAACCTCCCACTTAGATGAATCTATCATTACTGGCAGACGAGCAATTTCGGGCTCAGATGCCATTAAATTAAGAAAATGGCGCATTACTGTTTTGCCATCTATCATAGCATCATCCATGCAGACATCAATAACCGATACGCCAGCTGCAACTTGCTTTGTTACAATTGCAAGAGCTTCATCAAATTTTTCTTCTCGAATTAAACGAGCAAATTTTGCACTACCTGCTACATTTGCCCTTTCACCTATGTTTATAAATCCTAAGTCGGATGTTAATTTTAGAGGCTCTAAACCTGAAAAAGTACTTATTGGTTCGTGTTTGCGAGTTGTGCGTGGAGTGTATCTTTTTGATATTTCTTTTAAAGCCTTAATATGTGATGGTGTAGTACCACAACAGCCGCCAACTATATTTACTGTTTTGTCTTGCATGAATTTTTCGACAATCTCTGCCATTATTTTTGGGGTATGGCTATACCTCCCAAAAGCATCTGGTAATCCTGCATTTGGGTGTACCGATACATAATGTGATGTTGTGCGTTCAAGTCGTTGAAGGTAAGGGTAGATAAGTTCTGCTCCAAAGGCACAGTTTAACCCCAAGCTAAGTAATTGTTTGCTATGAGATACAGATTCTACAAAAGCCTCTACGGTTTGACCGCTAAGTATGCGCCCCGAACTATCTGAGATAGTGCCTGAAATCATTAGTGGAATATCAATTTTTTTTTCGTTGCATATTCTCTCGTGAGCTGCAATTGCTGCTTTACAATTTAGTGTGTCGAATACAGTTTCAAGCAAGATTAAATCCACTCCTCCATTTATTAGTGCCGATATTTGAAGGGTATAGGCCTCTTCAAGCTGCTCGAAAGTGATATTTCGAAGTGCAGGGCTTTCGACTTTAGGTGACATAGATGCCGAACGACCAGTTGGCCCTACAGAACCTGCCACGTAACGCCCTTTTAGTTCGCCGATGGCTTGACGAGCTAATTGTGCGGCAGCAAAATTTATCTCGTACACAAAATCTTGTAATTGATATTCGGCAAGCGATATGCTGTTTGCATTAAAGCTATTTGTTGTGATTATATCTGCCCCAGCTTCTAAATATCTTGCGTGGATATCTAAAATTATGTTTGGGGCTGTAATTGATAGTATATCATTACAGCCTTTTAGTTCTATGTTGCTATCACTAAATCGATTGTCTCTGAAGTCGCTTTCGTTAAGTTGATAGGTTTGAATCATTGTTCCTAATGCTCCATCAAGAATTAAGATTCTCTCTTTTAAATCATTTTTTATCATTCAAAATACATCTGTGCTATACATCATTGATTAAGGCGAATAAAGGTTTGAAATTTTTGAGCTATTTTGAGCTATTTTTGCAATTCGAGTTATAAATAACTTTTTTTAAGGGGAGTTCTAAGTAGGGTAAAATAATTATTGGTGTATTTTTAATAGTGCTATTGAAGATGAGATTTTTTGCTATTGAATCGAAAATATAGTGGTTCTATATTGAGATTTAATAGTGAAAAATATCGCTCCAAGAGTGCTATTAAGAATATGGCAATAATTGTTTTACACTACTTAATAATCCAGAAATTAGAACTTCCTTTAATGCTTTTTTAGAAAAAGCACGCCCAAAGGGCTGGCAAAAATCGTTCGTTTCCACTCATGGTTTCGCTCCGCTTTTCTTAAAGCGGAAGAAGGTTTTTCAAACCTTTATTGGCGTGACTAATTTTTGTCAATCATGCATAGCTTATTGTTATTTTAATAGTAGGCAGTGATACTGAAAACATCTGTTGTTTTGTTGTATTTGCTGCGAGTGTAGGTGTTTTAACCGTGTGGTATGCTATTTTGCATCTACTTAAGTAGGGTAAAATAATTATTGGTATGTTTTTAACAGTGCTATTGGAGATGAGATTTTTTGCTATTGAATTGAAAATATAGTTATTCTACATTGAGATTTAATAGTAAAAAATATCGCTCCAAGAGTGCTGTTAAAAATATGGCAATAATTGTTTTACACTACTTAATAATTGGTTTTATTCGATTTTTTATTTTGAGGTTTTAGATTTGGATTTTGCAAAATGTGGGCGTAGTGGTGTCTACGGTGCATTTTGTAAAATTCAAAGATGAAGCCTCAAAATGGAAAAGCGTTAAAATCCAATTTTTAGAAGTTCCCCTTATATTATAAGAACTCTCCTTAAAGATTCAGAAATTCTAAACGCTTGCGAAATTCTACTTGCCACACCTATTCCATCTCGCATACTTCCAGAGAGGATAATTCCGACGTTTTCGCTCTCAAATTTTTTGATTTCAGATAGTAGCTCATCACAAATAGCTTCATACTGTGCAATGGCTCTTATATGGCGGAAAATTTCGATAAATTCGATTTTTTCACTATCTAAGTTGTAGAGCGATGTTAACTCTCGCACCACAATAGCTCTAATCTGGTCGCTACTCATCTCGATAATATCACTACGATTTACGCCACCTAAAAATATCGAAAAGAGAGTTTTTCCTTTTGGTGCACGCCCATCAAAATAGATAGATGGATATAGTACACCCAAAATATCACGTTTTTCACGTGGCGGAACAAGCATACCAAAAGCAGGTTTAGGAATTAATCTATCGGAGTTGATACCAACACACGCCTGCACCACTTTTGCATAATTTAATTTTTTTGCAACCTCTTTAAAATTATCGCTCATAAAGCTGAAAATATCGGCTAGTGCATAAGAGCCTACCGTTGAGACTATATTTTTGCAAGTTATGGTAAATTCGTTGGTTTTTACTCTCCAAAAGCCATTTTCACCTTTTTCTACCTCACAATTTTCTCCTAGCATTATACTCTCCTTGCCAACTTTATCCTCTAATGCTTTAATAAGATTTCCAAAACCACCACGAGCCGAAAAAAGCTCTTTTGTGGCTTTTTTATCGTAATCGCTCTTTTTCTCAAACGATTTTGCCACTCCACCCCGAACGAAACTACCGTAGTTTTGCTCTAAATTGTAAAGTTTGGGCATTGCATGACGCACCACCAATTTTTCGGTATCGCCTGCATATATTCCACCTATAAATGGCGCAGCTGCATAATCCAAAAATGAGCTACCCATACGCCTTCTAACCAGCGAAGCGATGGTTTCGTTGGGGTTGTTCCCCTTTTTTCGAACAGGTTCGAATAGTAGACGAAATTTATCTTTAAGGGTGAAAAGATTGGTTGCCACACCTCCTATAATTCCAGAGGGAAGCTCCTCTATAACTCCATTTTTAAGAATCATACGTCGATTTGCTGCGCTGCTAGCTCTCTGCATCTCAACTTTTCCATCGAGCATCTCAAACAGTACTGCCGCCTCTGGAGTAGATAACGAAGCACTACTTGGACCCTCTTCAAAGATATATCCATCACGACTATGAGTAGAGATTGCGCCACCTGTACGGTTCGATTTTTCAATTACCACCACCTTTTTGCCTCTTTTTTTAAGCAAAAAGGCTAAAGTCAGACCTGTAAGACCTGCTCCGATTACTATTATATCACACTCTTTTTCCATGCTATGATTTATTTTGGGGAGTTCTAAATTCTGTATTTAGAGATATTTTAGAAGTTCCCGAAAGCTGAGTTCCAAGAACGGCTTTATAGTAGAACATATTATATATTAACGTTATAACTCCAAATAGTGATGCTATTAAAAATAGATATTTATATGAGGTTGCAGCAGCAAGTTGGCTACCTACAACCGATAATATCAACCCTGAAAGCTGCACAATAACGCTTTGAAATGTAAAATCGGCTGCCGAACATTTTTCTCTCGATTTTTCCATCGAAAAGTGGTAAATAATGGTCGTAGCACCGCCATGACCTGCCCAAACCAAGCCTATTGCTGCAAAAAGCATTGCATTAGATGGATTTTGAACAACCATTACCAAAAATAGAACCATCATTGCAAAAGTTATAAGTAGAGAGGTTAGCACTATAGCTATTTTTGCCCCTTTTCGCTTAACAATTAAAGCTACTGCCATCGCCATTACTGCTGCAAGCGAAGTTCCAACAACTCCCATTACCACTCCCACAGTCTCAATCGATAGATTGTAGTCTACCATCAGAGGGCGCAACATCGCCATAACTAGCATTGTTGGGGCATTGAAAAGAAGCAGAAAAATCATATGCTTTGCTATATGTTTTTGCTTAAAAAATGAGGTGAAATCGCTAATTTTAACCCTATTGTTTAATTCTTTATCGTCTTTTCTTTTGGTTGTGTCATCATCATCTTCCTCTTCAATAGCACTTACAGCCCTCTGGCTAACCCAAAATAGAGGTATTAACGATAAAATCAGATAGATAGCAAGGTAGTAGAGCAACATTTGCCAGCCAAGATAGCTATAAACTATAAGCAACACGCCACCACCAATTAACGCTCCTACAAAACCACCCATCGACTGCACTCCTGCGCCTAGTGAAAAGCCCTCTTTTTGCAAAATTTTAATCGAAAAAGAGTCGGTACACACATCTTGATTTGCCGAAAATATGATTGCAATAGTCACCAAAATTGCAATTAGCTGAAAATTTGTTGATAGTGAAAATTGTGAAATTACAATTAGCGTTAAAGCATAAAAAAGCTCTGAAAATATAATTCCTCGCCTTAATTTACTTAATGTTGGAGCCACTCTATCGACCATTGGCGACCAAAATAGCTTAAAAATCCATGGTAGTTTTACTAGCTGCAACAGCCCTATCTGCTCAAGCGAATAGCCCTGCTCACGCATAATAGCAGGTATTGCCGAGCTAAAAAAACTCATCGGCACACTTTGCGCTACATATAATAGTAGTAGTGTTAAATATATCTTAAACCTATCAGCCCTCATTTTTTTATTGCAAAGATAATATTTTTTGGGGAGTTATCGTACTCTCTTAATAATGCGAATAAAGGTTTGAAAATTTTCAAACCTTTATTCGCATGAATTATGAATTATGAATTGCGCATTATGAATTACGCATTACGAATTACTGACCCCCCGCAGGAAGATTTTGCTCCCAATAGTTCTCACGAACCATTTGAAGATGTGCCGAAGTGCCCTCGCCCTCACGTATACCGTGTGTGCGCATTGGGTATGACATCATCGAGAACATTTTTTTATGTTTTACAAGCTCGTTGATAAGAAGTTCGCAACTTTGGTAGTGAACATTATCGTCGCCCGTACCGTGAATAATCATAAGGTTGCCCTCAAGATTTTTAGCATAGTTTACAGGTGCTGTAAGTTCGTAGCCATCAGGATTATTTTGCGGAGTGTTCATATATCGCTCTTGATATACCGAGTCGTAAAGTTTTTGGTGCGATACGAATGCAATAGCAATACCTGTTTTAAAGATTTTTGGGTAACGGAACATACATTGAAGCGTTGTAGAGCCTCCACCGCTCCAACCAGTTATGCCAATACGCTCCATATCTATAAACGGAAACATTTCGCCCATCTTAACAATACCAGCAGCTTGGTCGTCGCCAGCTTGCAAGCCAATACGCTTATAGATGCCTTTGCGCCACTCACGACCACGAGGTACATTTGCACCACGGTTGTCGATACTTACCATAATATACCCCTTATCTGCCATTTTGCGTGCTGAAAGTTCACCACCACCCCAGCTATTTTTAACTGTTGAGCTAGCAGGCTCACCATACACCTCAATAATAACAGGATATTTTTTTGAAGCATCAAAATCTTTTGGTTTAATCATATAGGCATCCAAAACTATATCGCCTATATCTACCTTTATAAACTCTTTCTCAGTTAAGTTTTGAGCTAAAAATTTTGCTTGCTCCTCATTGTTATCTTTTACAATACGTACAACTTTTGCCGATGGAAACTCCTCCATTGTAACGATAGGAGGGGTTGTAGTGTTAGAGAAGGTGTGCATTGCCCACTTACCTGTTGGCGACATATTGTAAGAGTGTGTACCATTTTCACCCACTTTGCTCATAAGCTCAGGCTCACCCTTACCACTTAGTTTTGAGCGGTACATATAACGCTCAGTAAAGTTATCCATAGTAGATATGTAGTATACATATCCCTTATCTTTATCGATTCCTACTTGTGATACAATATCAAATTTACCATTTGTGATAGGTTTAATCTCTTTTCCGTCACGACTTACAGAATATAGCTGCAAGTAGCCGCTTCTATCGCTCTCCCAAGTGAAATATTTATTGTCGTCAAGCCACTGAATGTTGTCGTTAGTATCTAACCATGCTGCATCATTGTCGGTAAATATATTGTTTAGCTCACCAGTAGAGATATTTACAATCCACACCTTATTACAGTTTTGTGGACGGTTAAGCTGCTGAATAAATAGCTCGTTGCTCTCTGGGATAAACTCCATACGAGGTATGTAGTTGTTGCGTGGGTCGCCAGGTATTTTTATCCATGTAGTTGAACCACCCTCAGCAGATACATACCCTACTTTTACATCCGAATTGGTCGTTCCAGCCTTTGGATAAGGGATTGGAACAAGTTTTGGGTAGATAGAGTCGGTGTTATTAATCATATAGAACACACCTGTACCCTCGGTATTAGATTGCCAATAAGCGATAGTTTTGCCATCTGTACTCCAACGAAAACCATCACGACACGAAAATTCCTCTTCATAAACCCAATCAAAAGTACCGTTAACGATAGAGTCCGAACCATCTGTAGTGATAGGAGTGATTTTAGCCGATGCAATATCCTCTACATAAATATTATTTTCTGAAACATAACCAACTTTTGTTCCATCAGGCGAAAATTTTGCAAACATCATACTCGATTCACTCATGCCCTCACCCAATTGACGAAGTTCACCACTCTCAAGGTTTAAAACCCAATAATCGCCCTTAGTTTCGTAACGCCACACACGTTTTGTATTGTTAAAAATAAGGATTTTGCTATTGTCGTTCGACCATTGAAAAGATTTTACCTCAATAGGCTTTCCTGTAGATTTGTCGATAAATTTTTGGGCTGGAATTAAAACTGTGCGTTTTTCATCAGCAGCTTCGTAGCGCACTACATCGCCTCCTTTGACCGTTTCGTTCCACTCCATAATACTATAACCTTCGCCATCTTTCAACCAGCTTGTAGGTCCCATAGTTTTACGTTTTGGAGCTTGTCCTGTAACTTCACTTACATCTTGTTCTTGGCTAAATGCCAAAAATGGCGTTGCAACTACTAAGAGTAACAATGCCATTAATTTGATTCCTTTCATACTTACACTATTTAAAGTTTTTCTTTGTCTCCATTAATATCGAAAAGGCTTGTTGAATATCCTTATCGCTAATAAGCACCGTAAACTCATTTGTTGTAGATATTACCTCAGCAATATTGATATTATCCCATGCTAACTCTTTAAATATGTAGTAGTAAACACCAGGATAGATACTATTTTCAGCAGGAAGTTTTACTGTAATACTAGAGAGTTCGGTAGTTTTGGAAAGAAGCTGCTCATCTTTAAAAATTTTGTCGACTTGCCCCATTACCGAATTACTAACAACAAGCGTTGTCTCGCCTACACCTTGCGAAAACGTGCAGAATATATCATTGTAATCTTTTATAGTCTCCAGAAGTTCGGCCTGTCGCATATATAGAGTCTTGCTATTTAAAAAAGCGTAGTCGACAAGATTTGAACGAACAATAATGTCACCAATATTCTCCACTACCTTTTTAAATTTCATTGCAGAGATAAGCTCTAAACGTGGCACAAGCCTATTTAATGCCATAATAATAGCACCATTATTAATAGGTTTGCCCAGTAATGCTTCGATTTCTGGTTTTATCACCCTTGATAGAGATGATAAATTAATAATACCCTCAATTAACGCATTTTCTAAAAATGGTTTCTTCTTGATAATTTGCTCAACAGCTGCTGGAATGGTAATCATGTTGAATTTTTAACGTTTTAGGATAAAATAGAACATTTGTTCTAAATATTATTATTTTCGAAAATTATATTATACCTTTGTGCGGTTTTGTGGAGTTCTAAATAATTGGTTTTATTTGATTTCGCTTTTAAATGTTAAAATACAAACAAAACATAGTATTTTATAACTTTAGGTACAAAATAAATATATTTTTTTAATAAAAACAAATTTTTCTGAAAAAAAAACACAAATTATGATAAAAGTATTAAAATTTGGGGGAACTTCAGTAGGTTCGGCAGAGAATATGCGAATGGTTTCTGAGATTATTCAGAGTGAAGGTTCGAGGGTTACTGTGCTTTCAGCTATGAGTGAGACAACCAATGGTTTAGTAAAAATATGCGCAAGTGCAAGTAACGGAATTTTTGAAAAAGAGTCGTTCGATTACTTAAAAGCAAAATACACAAAATGTGTAGAAAATCTTTTAAAATCGCAAGATGAGGCTTTAACAAAAATTGAGTCAGCTTTTTCGTATATTAAACAGCAAGCCGAAAATTTTACAACTACATCAGAAAATAATATACTTGCACAAGGTGAGCTTCTTACAACAGCTATATTTACAATGTTTTTAAATGAATCAGGCTTAAAAGCACGACTTTTAAACGTTCCTGAGTATATGCAGACAAATAGTGAGGGGAGAGCTGACGAAAGTCACCTTGACCAAACTCTAGGTAATATTGTAAAGAGCGAAGATAGTTCGGTGTTTTTCGTTACGCAGGGTTTTATCTGCACAAACCACTTAGGAGAGTTAGACAATCTAGGTCGTGGCGGTAGCGACTACTCGGCTGCACTTATTGGTGCTGCAATCGATGCCGATGAGGTTCAAATATGGACAGATATTGATGGCATGCACAACAACGACCCTCGTTATGTCGAAAACACCTATCCTATCCATAAAATGAGCTTTACACAAGCGGCTGAGCTAGCCTATTTTGGTGCAAAAATTTTACATCCAGCCACAATTCAACCATGTAAAAAACGTGGTATTCCTGTACGTCTAAAAAACACTTTAGATGCTGCTGCTGAGGGTACACTAATTACGAATTGTGAAGATGATAACACATCAAAATATCTTGCAGTTGCTGCTAAAGATGGAGTAATCTCTATTCGTATCAACTCAGCTCGAATGTTGATGGCTTACGGTTTTCTGCGTCGTCTATTTGAGGTGTTTGAGAAGTATAAAACTCCGATTGATATGATTACTACAAGTGAGGTTGCTGTTACTCTTACAATCGATTCTGACGAAGATTTAGAGGGTATTGTAGCCGACCTAAAACCTTTTGGTAACGTTTCTTACGAGAAAAACAACTCTATTATATGCGTTGTGGGCGATATAGATCCATCAGAAAAAGGAGTTGTAGCCAAAATTTTAGATAGTATAACAGATATTCCTGTTAAGATGATTTCATACGGTGCTAGTGATAATTCAGTGGCATTTATGATTTCGTCTGAAAACAAAATTGAGGCACTTCGCAAACTTAACTGTGCGCTTTTTGAAAATCACTAAAGGGAACTTCTAAAAATTGGATTTTAACAAAATAAATAATTTAAAAATAGAGTATGTATCTACAAAATCAATTAGCTAAATTTAGCTCATTAAAGACTCCTTTCTACTACTATGATATGGAGCTACTTCACAAAACATTAGAAATTGTTAAATCAGAGAGCGAAAAATATGGCTTTATGGTTCACTTTGCAATCAAATCGAATGCTGACGAAAAAGTTCTTAAAACTATCGCCTCTTACGGTTTAGGTGCTGATTGTGTGAGCGGTGGCGAAGTAAAAAAAGCGATTGAATGTGGTTTTAAAGCCTCAGAAATTGCTTATGCTGGCGTTGGTAAAACCGACGAAGAGATTGCACACTCAATCGAAAGCGGCATTTTTTCGTTTAACTGTGAATCATTAGAAGAGCTTGAGGTTATCAACTCTATCGCTAAAGATTTAGGCAAAACTGCTCGTGTTGCTCTACGTCTTAACCCTGAAGTTGACCCTAAAACTCACGCCTATATCACAACTGGTAAAGCTGAAAACAAATTTGGTATCTCTTTTTCAGAGGTTGACAAATTCTTAGAGATGCTTCCATCGCTAACAAATCTTCATATTTGTGGTCTACACTTCCATATTGGTTCTCAAATTCTTCAATTAGACGTATTTAACCAACTTTGTGCTCGTGTTGCAACTTTTGTTGAGTGGTTTGAAGAAAAGGGTATCAAAATCGAAAGCCTTAATATGGGTGGTGGTCTAGGTATCGACTACAATGCTCCAGATGCAAACCCAATTTCACAATTTGCTGAATATTTCAAAATTTTTGCTGACTGTATGCCTTACCGTGAGGGTCGCACTGTTCATTTCGAATTGGGTCGTGCTGTTGTAGGTCAATGTGGAACGCTTGTTACTCGTGCGCTTTACAATAAAACTACAGCTTCAGGTCGTAAATTTGTAATTGTTGATGGTAGTATGACTGAGCTTCTTCGTCCTGCTCTTTATGGTGCTCACCATGAGATTCAAAATATTTCGTCTACTTCTACTGAGATGGTAACTTATGATGTTGCAGGTGGTGTATGCGAATCTACCGACGTTTTTGCAAAAGAGCTATCTCTACCAACTACAAAGCGTGGCGATTTCGTAATTCTTCGTTCAGCAGGTGCTTATGGCTCTTCGATGGCATCAAACTACAACTGTCGTCCAATCCCAGCTTCGGTTTATAGCGACGAACTATAGGGGAGTTCTAATAATTAATTCGTAATGCGTAATTCGTAATGCGTAATTAGTGTGATTTGAAAGAACTTTTTTTAAGAAAAAGCTATCCAAAACTCCTTAAAATAGTAAAATAAGAGGGTGACCCAAAAGCCCTTTAAATAGCTAAACAACCCTTGCCACAATCTCTGTGACAAGGGTTGTTTGTGTAAAATGGGTGCTTTGGGGTCACCCCATCTGCCTAGTCACCAAGTTTTTTGGTGAATTAGAACTTATCTAAAGTCGATAAATCTCGATTACAGAGACTCCCCAAAGTGGTCCATCAAAGTCGAAATTCATCATTTCATCATCGCCGACACGTACCTTTACAACCTTTATGATAGGATTCGACTCTTTTACTATCTCTCTATCCATCACCTTTACTCCATTAATTGTAAGGCTCATATCAAAATCATTTCCAGATTTATTATTAGAGTAATTTTTGATATCACCACAATTTATTGTAACCCAGTAGTCGCCTTTCATAAATCGAGCATGGAAAGAGGCAGGTTTTCGTCCAAATGCCTTGTCACGAAGCCAGAAAGGGTACTCACGGGTACTCTCATTATGTCCTGCAATAACATTTCCGACTGTCGATTCACTCCAACCAAATAGATTTGTATTACGGTCGAAAATATGATTTTTGCTAACAGGAGTAAAGTTAAACACCTCAGGCATTCCATATTTACAGAATAAGAATTTGGCATAAATCGGAGCCTCTATCTCAGGATAATTTTCAACAGCTGTTATTTCACTACTTAAATATGGTGCATCATTCACCTTTGGTGATACATATCCCCCATGGTTATGGTAACTCTCTGGTGCAGAGGTAAGCGAACGGTCGTGTGCTATATAAGCATCATCATTTGTGCATATCACAACTCTATCTACACCAATATTTACATCAGCTTGATAAAGTTTGATTGTGTGGTAGCCTACTTTGTCGATAGTGATTTTAAAAGGAAGTTTCTCAATCATAACGTGCACATTTCGATGCCATGAAATCCCTTCGGTTGAGCCATCAGCCATCTCCACACTCTTACTCTGACTTTTACGGCGTACACCCGATATAATCTGAGGTTGCTCGTTATTGATACCAATTCCAATTTCACAACTTTTTCCAACACCCTCATTTAACGTTGGTATTCTATAGATATTTCCATAGTGGGTACCTACAGTTGAGAAATATACCTGATACTCTAAAGCTGCGCTATTGTTTATATGATTCGACGACACTTTACTCTCGCCTCTAACTATCATAGTTGCGCCAACATGTCCGAAATTATCTGTTTTTGCCCAGTACGAACCACCGTTTCCTTTTGTAGATTTTGTAAAGTTTTCAGCCTCCATCACCAAAAATCCACAACCTTCGATATGCGATTTAGCTTTAGGTTTTCCTGCAAATTTATCAGCTACGATTTTAATTGTTTTGATAATATTACCATCTGCATCTTTTACGGTTAACCCTCCCATTGCACTATTAGAGCCAACCATCTTATTCCAATCAATCTTAACTTTTATACGCTCTTCAGAATCGACAACACCATTCGATTTACTCAAGTTAACAATTTCAGAATCAAGCTCAATTTTCCATTCGCTTGGCTCCGAATTACGATTAAAAATATCGATAAATCGCTCATTATCTTCAAGCGATGAGAATCGAAGTGTAATATTCTCTTTTCCTGTAACCTCTCCCTCAGCAACAACTCCAATAGATACACCCTGCTGCTGCTCTTTATAACGACTATCGTAGGTAAAAGTGTTGTTTATTTGAGAAATATCAAACACACGTTCCACAATATTGTAGTTGGCGTAAGGGTCGACTATTCCATCCCATTTTCCACCTTCAAGAACCTTGTTGTAGTAGTGTAAATCCGCTTGAATCTCCTTTTCTGCCTGCTCACTTAGAGCTTTATACCCATTTACGCTTCCTAGTCGTCCTTGTTGAGCATATAGACGATTTTTGCGGTAGTAGATTGTCTTTTCGTACATTAATCTAGCCGATCTTATTGGATAGTAAACTAGATGGTAGAATGGAGAACGGTAATCTGGCAAAAGAGCATCATATAGCTCTTTTGCTCTCTTTTCTAACGATTTATAAAACTCTATTCTTCCTTGGCTCTCATCGCCAAAATCGAAAAGTGAGTAGTATTGGAACGTTGGAAATGTAGAACCCCAATTACCTTGACCCACCTTGCTAATTCCCCACTCAGAATCGGCACCAAATGGAACTAGAAATTCTGGGCGCATAGCCGAAGTAGCTTGGTAAAATTCGGTTAATAGGTCGGCTACTTCTAACGATTTTTGACTATCTAAGTCAAAAAATAGCTCTGAATTTTCGGCAACAAACTCTTTGGTAGGTTTTGCAGAATATTTATCTACATCATTTGCAAATTCGAAGAAATAGCGTTGAGCAAATTCACTTGGTTTAAGGTCACCAACGTTTACAATCCAAAATTTCTGAGCACCTCCGTTGTAAATCTTACAATACTCCTCATGTTGAAGATTAAATGGAGTAGTAGAGAGCCAATTGTATTGTGCAGGAGAGCCTTGATAGCAGAAATGGTAGTAGATACCCAATCCACCTTTACGTTTGCGCTCTTTTTCAGTTGCATATTGACGGGCAAAACCGTGATTATCTTCGGTATATACTATAATTACATCCTCTGGAATATCCATCGGCTTACACTTCTCTTTTCCGTCGGCACTCTCACCGTTATAAATCTCTCCAGTCTCTTCGTAAGGCACAAACACCTGTGGTACAGCATCTTCACTGCCATACACCTCTTTTATCATCTCTCTTTGACGATTAATTACTTTTTGTACCAGTTCTACCTTACTCTCAAGCGATTGGTCTTTTAAGTTTCGAGCAAAAAATGGTGTATCGTGCACCCCCCTAATACCTAAAGTGTAAATCATATTAAAATCTTTAGCCTCCACAATTCGCTCCATCCAATACGCCTCAATTGCTTTTGGATTTACCGAATAATCCCACTCAGGTTCGCCTACAGCATCATACATATCTTTATGCTCCGCTGCCCAATCATACCACTCATCGTAGTTGTTGCGTCCCATCTGCTCACAGTGCGATGCTCCGATAAAAATACCATACTCTGTAGCATTTTTTGGATTTATCGCAACTCCATCTTTATCACGATATTTAAAGAAATAGCTACCTGCCTCCATCATTCCAGGCCAAATAGTGTTTGCTTTATTGCGAAGCAGGTATTCAAACACTCGTTTATAAATTTCGGGACTAATATGACCATTTTTACGCTCTTTTGAGGTCAATCTACTCCACTGAATCATCGCCTCTTCATCATTTATAAATATACCTCTATAACGCACAGATGGCTCTTTAGGAAGATATGGCAAATCGCTTAAAACCACCTCATTTTGGCGTTTTATAGGTACATCACACCACCAATAGGCTGGCGAAACACCTATTCTCTCAGATATTTCATAAATACCATACACGGTGCCTAACGCATCACTACCCACTACCACTAACGATTCGTCTACTCCATCAATCAAGTTTTCTGTAGCTTTAAGCAGAAAAGCCTCCGATTTTCCAACTGTTTGAGCAGCCTCATTAATCTTTTTTGTAGCCATTAAAGATTTGATTTGACTATTATCGACCGAGCCAATAATAATGCTATTACCTGTTATATCCTCTATAGAAGATACAATCTCAGCGTTGACACCTGTAACCTTATAGATGTCGCTTTGCAAATCTTTTACAGCTCTTTGAATCTGTATAGGTTCACTATTTGAGACATAAATTTGAACCATTTTCCCTCCCTTAAATAGGGTAAAATTGTTGTTTGCTCCATGCGCACTACCTAGTAGTGAGAATATGCAAATTGCTAGGAGCAGAAAAAAATTAAAATGTAGTTTTCCGTTTTTCATCTAAATTATTTTTTATTGGGGGGATTGTTTTGGGTGGGGGGATGAATAACTTTAGGGTAGTTCTAATAATTGGTTTTCAGAACTTCCTTTTAGAACTTCTCTCAAAAAGCATCTTGATATTCCTGCTCTATAAAACCAACTAAGACTTTCTCTCCTAGTACCAGAATAGGGCGTTTCACAAGCTTGCCATCTGTAGCTAAAAGCTCTAAAAGCTCTGCCTCGGTTGCAGTTTTAATCTTGTCTTTAACACCTAATTCTCGGTATTTCACTCCAGAGGTGTTAAAAAATTTGTTGATTGGAAGCCCGCTAAGCTTATACCACTTAGTAAGCTCCTCTAATGTTGGATTGTCGACTGTAATATCTCGGCTTGCAACCTCAATATTATTAGCCTTTAGCCATTTTGCTGCCTTTGAGCAAGTTCCGCACTTAGCGTAACATAAAAATAAAGGAACCATTTTTTTTAAATTATGAATTATAAATTATGAATTATGAATTGTGGATTGATTTCCCTCTTCGGTTTAGTATAAAGTCTTGCACACCTCTACAGTATGCCCAAGACTCGCTAAATTTTCGTTTTAACAGCAATTTTACCACCGATTTTGGGAATGAAAAACCAAGCTGCATTGTAAGTGCCACTAGCCTATCAAATCCACGCAAATTATTTTTAGCAAGATAGAGGCGATTTCGACTATTATAATATATTTTAAGTCCTGTGACACCTCCTGTCGAAAAACTTGCGTTATGGTAGACCACTGAGTGAGGATAGTACCAAATTTGATACCCAGATTTCAATATTTTAAGTGAAAAATCTATCTCTTCGAAGTATAAAAAGTAATCTTCTCGCATAGAGCCTACAGCAAAGAGCAACTCCCTACGAATCATCATAGCTGCACCATGAGCAAACGAACTTTTTGCACATATATCTTCAACCTCCGAGGCTAATCTACCATGAAGCGGTGATTGTATATCAAACAAAAATCTATCACAAAGCCTATAACCTCCAAACTGAATTACGTAAGGCTCTCTATCATAGACTATCTTTGGCGAAACAGCCCCAATAATAGGATTTTGCTCTAAAAATTGAATCAAAGGGGTAAAAATATCATCTTTTACAGTTGCATCGCTATTTATCATCATAATATATTGACCTGTCGATTCTCTAAAACCAATATTATTTGCAGCAGCAAAACCAACATTTTCGCTATTTCTAATCAGTCGCACATTGCTTAAAGATTTTAGTAAATCAAAATCAGATTGCAATGAATTATTATCAATTACAACTATTTCATATTCAAATGCAAAGTTTTTTAGCACACTGCGAATCGACTCTACTGTAGAGATTGTAGAGCTTGCACCATTATAATTAATAGTTATAATTGAAAGCGTCATAAAACTTAACATTAACTTAATATAAAATTATTGTAAAATTAATTCAAAAGCCGTTTCTTTGCACAAAATTTAAGATTATGAAAAAACGCATTTTACTGTTTATCAGTTTAATATCCTCTCTAACTGCTATGGCTAATAGCGGTGATTCAACAACTGTTGTTAACAAAATATTAAATCCAGTAGAGGGTCTAAAGATTAGTGGCTATATCCAAACCCAATGGCAATTGGCTCAAACTGAAGGTCAATTAGGAGTTACCGATAGCTACGATTTTCCAACCTACAGCGACAACACTTTTTCTATTCGTCGTGCTCGTCTAAAATTTGACTACGAATACAAAAACTTTAGTGCTATGGTACAATTCGACGTTGGACAGAGCAAGGTTGGCTTTAAAGATGCCTACGTTGCATATACTTCTAACGACAAAGTATTTAGCACAAAAATGGGCGTGTTTGCACTTCCATTTGGTAATGAGATTGGCTACTCATCTTCAAAACGTGAGGCTCCTGAAAGAAGCCGTATGTATCTGACTCTATTCCCAGATATGCGTGATTTAGGGGTAGAGGTGGCACTTACAGGTAAGCAGAACACATTTTTCGACAAATTTAATCTAAATCTTGCAATTGGCAATGGAAATTCGACAAAAGTTGAAACCGATAGCCGAAAAAATTTTGTTGGTCATCTAACTTACAAAGAAAAAATCGGAAGATTTGATTTAGGACTTGGAACATCATTCTACTTAGGTGGAGTATTAAACACAAATAATTCAAATATGGTGTTCAACCCTACCACTATGGTTTACGATGAATACACCGACGTTCGTGGCACCTATAGCCCACGTACCTACTACGGTTTTGATGCTCAACTCTCTGCAAATTGGGGTTGGGGTACATCTACACTAAAAGGTGAATATATTGGAGGTACCCAACAAGGCACCAAGATAGATAGTGAGAGCTTAACAGAGCTTTCTCAATACTCACTATATGAGCGCAAATTTAACGCTGCTTCTGTATACTATATTCAGTCATTTGCAAAATCACCAATCTCTCTATCGGCACGTTTCGACTATTACGACCCTAATCGTGATATCAACTCTACAGAGCTAAATTCACTTAGCAGCGTAACCGACCTTGGCGATATAGCCTTTACCTCTGTTGGTGGTGGAGTAATCTACCAAATCAATAAGGCATTCAGATTAATGCTCTTCTACGAAAAGGTTTGGAACGAAACAGCAGCACATATTGTATCATACGACCCTGAAAACAACGTAAATTACGACTACTCAGTCGATGCAAAAGATAACCTACTTACAATTAGAGCACAAATCAAATTTTAGTTAAGTAGGTTGACCAAAAGTCGAGAAATGGCTTAAAATTACGTCTCATTCTCAAAATCTGTTGTCACCCCCATTAAACAAGCAATTTTTCAATTCGGTAAAAGAAAAACGTTAGAGAATTAACACCTCTAAGACGATGTCTAAAATCTTTAATTTTTGAGTTAAGAGCTTCGGCTCTTGCGTTAGAAAATCCAGCGAATTTGCCTAAAAACAATAACCTAGTGCTGTTATGTTACAGACGTAGCAGGGCTACGTCTCTACCCTGTGTGCGGTTGCAGGGTTCGATTACAGGGTTCGATTACAGACGTTGGACCCAACATCTCTACCACCACACCAATTTGTTTTTAAACCCAATTCATTAAAACATAATGATTTATGTTACAGACGTAACCATGCTACGTCTGTAACGCTGAGTCGCCAACCCCCCAAATTGTTTTCAACCCCCTTTTTTAAAACATAACACCACACAGGTAGAGACGTAGCCCTGCTACGTCTGAAAACAACACCCCGAATTGTTTTAAACCTTTTTTTTTAAAAACATAACGATTTGTGTTACAGACGTAGCAGGGCT
>JAWXTR010000053.1:0-20241 GCA_044433365.1 Rikenellaceae bacterium | reverse complement strand
TATAATTGACGAGTTTCAGGAGTTCTACACCGTTGCGCCATCGACTTATAGCGATATGCAGAATCACTGGGATTACAACAAATCTGAGAGCAAGATGAACCTCTTGCTGAGTGGTTCGGTCTATTCTCTAATGCACAAAATTTTCCAAGGAGCTAAGGAACCTCTATTTGGACGTGCAACGGCAATGATTAAGGTACAACCATTTACTACTGAGACGCTGAAAGAGATACTGAAAGATCATAATTCTAACTATACGGCGGAGGATCTATTGTCGCTATATGCCTTTACGGGTGGTGTTGCGAAGTATGTTCAGCTCTTGATGGATAGCGGTGCTGTGACATCCACAAAGATGATTAACCACATCATTCGTGAGGAGTCTTTGTTCATCTCGGAGGGTAAGAATATGCTCATCGAGGAGTTTGGCAAGGAGTATACAAACTACTTTTCTATCCTCTCGTCCATCGCACGTGGCGAAAATACAAGGGCTAAAATCGAAGCTGCCGTTGGACGAGAAATTGGTGGTTATATAACTAAGATGGAGAATGATTATTCTCTAATTACCAAGTCTCTACCTATATATGCTAAGACAACGACAAAGAATGTGCGATATATTTTACGTGATAATTTCCTGAGCTTTTGGTTCAGATTTGTCTACAAATATAGCCACATAATCGAAATAGGAGCATACGACCAACTCAAGGAGATCGTCAAGCGTGACTATCCAACCTTTAGCGGAATAATCTTGGAGAGATACTTCCGAGAACGATTCATCGAGAGCAAAAAATACAGCCGAATAGGTGGTTACTGGGATAGAAAGGGCGAGAATGAGATCGACCTAATAGCGGTCAATGAGCTTGATCAAACAGCCGAGATTGTCGAGATTAAACGAAAAGCAAGCAACATCAAACTCGAACTATTGGACGCAAAAGCAGAGCATCTACGCTCTACAATTGGCGATCTAAGCGACTACGAGTTTAATGTTGTTGGACTTTCTATGGAGGATATGTAGTATCATTTTGTGTGTAGAACAATATTTGGACAATATTATTCTGTACACAAAACAATCTTACTATTTCTTCTGAAGCTGAGACAAAGCATCCATTAAGCTGCCTTTTTATAGGGTTTTGCGAATCACCCTAAATATGCTTTTAACGGAATTTGAGTAATCAGAGAGCTTTTGTTGCTATCCCAATAATATGAGACCATATACCAATCATTTTCTAAGTGTTCTGCTTTAACAGTTTTAAGCATATTGTCATTTGTATCCTGTGCTCTAACTATTTCATTAGCACCTGTACTACTAATATCTCTATATATTTTTTCAATTGCATTAGGTGTAATATTTTCAGCTAATAGCTGCTTCTCCTTTCTGTAATCTTCACCCAAAATAGAGATGTATTGTTTATAAAAAGTAGTTATCTGCTCCGCTGTGTTGGTGTATTTGCTTGAGCAAGAAGAGTTAATACCTAGTAAAATAATTAGGATGGTAAATATTTTTTCCATAATCGTTATTTACATATGCGAATAAAGGTTTGAAATTTTCGAGCTATTTTGAGCTATTTTTGCAATCAGAGTTGTAAAAAAATAACTTTTGTTAATGCTTTTTTAAAAAAAGCACGCCCAAAGGGCTGGCAAAAATCGTTCGTTTTCACTCACGGCTTCGCTCCGCTCGCAAAAAGCGGAAGAAGGTTTTTCAAACCTTTATTAGTATGTAATACCAATAAAGTGATTCTTCTAAATATTCAGCCAATTCATTACTGTCAAATTTAGAGGTAGTTTTGTGGATAATCTCTTTTATTAAAGCAACATCCGAATTGGGGATAGTGTCAAGAATATGTTGCACATTATTATAGGATATAGTGTCGCCAAGTAGGTATTCTATCATTTACTTCGCAGTGGAAAATCTTGAATAGTTTTGCCCTCAGTAAAGCCATGAGCTAACAATTTATTGCCATTTATATCATAGTAATCTGATTCTTTTTATTCTAAAAATAAATCTATTCTGTCGGACTGCTCTTGACAATCTATAATCGTAAAATAATCCAATAAATCTACAGGAATGACTCTTTTTAAAAAAATAGACACGAAAGCCAGATTTTGAAAGTTTCCTCAGAATCTACAACACTACCTCTTTTACTGTTTGATTATTAAATAGAATAGTGCGCCCAGGATATTTATCCATAACATTTAAATCGTGGGTAGCAATAACCACCGCACACCCTGAATTGGCAATGCTTTGAAAAATATCCATAATCTCCTCTGTACATATTGGGTCGAGATTACCTGTTGGCTCATCGGCAAGTATAATACGAGGACGGTTTAGAAGGGCACGACCAATCGAAAGACGCTGCTGCTCACCACCAGAGAGCTGATAAGGAAATTTTTTAACTTTTGATTCCAACCCCACCATTTTTAACACCTTAATAATTCGGTTATTTATCTTTTCTGATTCTTTCCAACCAATAGAACGGAGAAAAAATCGAAGATTTTCGAATACAGTCCTATCTGGGAGAAGTTGAAAATCTTGAAAAACCAATCCTAAAGAGCGACGAAGCATAGGTATTTGTCGATATTTCAATGTTGAAAGATTAAAATTACCAATCTCTATTTCGCCCTGTTGCAGCGGAAATTCGGCATATAAAGTTTTTAGAAGAGAGCTTTTCCCACTCCCAACTTTACCTATAAAATATACCAACTCTCCCTCTCTTATCTCTAAATCTATATCTGATAAGATTATATTACTACTACGATACCCACGTCTATTATCTTGTTGTGTGTAAATTGTAACATCTTTTATATCAATAAAAACATTGCTCATAATTCAATAATATTAATAAATAGCTTAAAACGGTGCAACTCCTGACTCTTCAAACGAATGGTCGTGTTGCGGAGTGGTGATATGTGCAGCACCTCTATTTGGAGCATCACCACCACTGTAAGTGCTCTCATATTCGGTGTAATCCACCCCTGAAGCCATCTCTGAGGCTACATCTAAATCGGAAATATCGTCAATATTTGTAAAACGTGCCTGCTCTTTACGGAATTTAAGATTTATGGTATCAGTAGGACCACTACGATGCTTTGCGATGATAATTTCGGTCGTTCCTGGAGCTAATGGCACACCATTATCATCGTGTGTCATACCATAGTAGTCGGGACGATGGATAAACGCCACAATATCGGCATCTTGCTCAATCGCACCCGATTCACGAAGATCGGAAAGTTGAGGACGTTTGTTACCCCCACGAGTCTCTACCGAACGGTTAAGCTGCGAAAGCGCAATAATCGGAATACTTAGCTCTTTTGCAATAGCTTTAAGCGAACGAGATATTGTAGAAACCTCCTGCTCACGATTACCACGAGTTTCAGCTGTGCCTGTCATTAGCTGCAAGTAGTCGATAATTATCAGCTCTATATTGTGTTGCGCCTTTAGTCGACGAGCCTTTGAACGGAACTCAAAAATCGAAAGACCAGGGGTGTCGTCGATAAAAAGCGGTGCATTTTGAAGCGGAACAATCGATTTTTGAAGTGCTGACCACTCTTGCGTGGTAAGTCGACCACTTTTTAGCTTATGAGAGTTTAGTCCCGACTCCGAGACCATAAGTCGCATAATAAGCTGCACCGAACTCATCTCCAGAGAGAAAAACGCTACGGGACGTTTAAAATCTACCGCTGTATTTCGAGCCATCGAAAGCACAAACGCAGTTTTACCCATTGCAGGACGTGCAGCGATAATCATAAGATCGGAAGGTTGCCAACCTAACGTTAGTTTGTCGAGGTCAGTAAATCCTGTAGGCACCCCACTAAGCCCATCTGGCTTATTTCCCGACTCCTCAATCTGCTTCATCGCCTTAGCTACAATATCGTAAGATTTTTCGATATCACGCTTTAGATTACCCTCCGAAACCTGAAATATTTTTGCCTCTGCATAGTCAATAAGGTCGGTAATATCTATCGAATCGTCGAAAGAGTTGCGTTGAATTTCATTTGAAGCGGTAATTAGCTCACGTTGAATATATTTTTGAGCGATAATCTTAGAGTGAAACTCTACGTGGGCAGCCGAACCAATTTTATTTGTTAAAGATGCTAAATATTGCGCACCACCAATTATATCGAGCTGCTTATTGCGGTTGAGCATCTCACCTACGGTATAAAGGTCGATAGGTTGGTGAACAGCCGATAGGTCGAGACAGGTTTGGTAGATAATTTTGTGTGTCTCTTTATAGAAAGATTCTGGTTTTAGAATCTCTTGAACGTTAAAAATTGCATCACGCTCTATCATTATTGCCCCAAGCACAGCCTCCTCTAAATCGAGAGCTTGAGGAGGGGTGTAACCTCCTGCTGTACTCAACATCTCGATAATTTCGGTTGTCGTAGGAGCGTATCTATTATTTTGCTTTGCCATTTTTTATTCTTTTTTTACTTAAATTATTACCCTTTTTTTCCTCTCTATATTTTTCTCTTGCTCTAACCTCTTTTCCTTTAAATTCTCTCTTTTTAGCCTCGCCTTTTGCTTTGGGGTTAGATAACGGTTCTTTTACAAAACCACCTCTACTACTATTTCCTCCTTTATACCCCTCTTTTTTAACGAAAAACAGCTCTTTTTGCTCCCGTTTTTTCTCTAAATTTTTCTCTACAAACACCTTTTCGTTTGTATATGGATCTTCGCCAGTATAGTAGATAACCGATGAAAGAGTCATTGGAGTAGGAGTAAAATCTTGAACCTGTCGCAAGTCGAAATGCAACCCTTTTATCTTTTTATGAAGCTCTCGCATATCCTCTAACGTACAAGCAGGATGGCTAGATATAAAATATGGTACAATCTCGTATCGAAGCGATTTACGCTTACAAATATTGTTAAAATCGGTGCAAAGCTGCTCAAAAAGCGAAAAAGATGGCTTTCGCATCTGCATTAACACCTTATCCGAGGTGTGCTCGGGTGCAACTTTAAAACGCCCACTGGTATGGTTTACAACAACCTCTTCTAGGTATTTAGCACCATATCGAGCATCAAAAAGGTCGTAACGAATACCACTACCGATATATATTTTCTTGATTCCATCTACTTGCGAAGCCTTTTCATAGAGCTTTATAATAGGTAGATGTGAATTTTCGAGGTTTTTACAAACCTTAGGATGCAAACATGAGTGACGAGCACATTTTTGGCATAAATCTCTATTTCTACCGTGCATTTTCCACATATTTGCCGACGGACCACCAAGGTCGCTAATCATCCCCTTAAACCCATCTAGCTCAGTAATTGCCTTTAACTCATCAATTATCGACTCTTCGCTTCGAGAGCTAATCTGCTTGCCTTGATGAGCAGATATGGTGCAAAAACTACATCCTCCAAAGCAACCACGATGTATATTTACCGAGAATTTTATCATCTCATAAGCCGAAATCGCCCCTTTACCTCTATAACGATGGTGTGGTGTGCGTGTAAATGGTAGGGAGTAGGTGTAGTCAAGTTCTTTATCCTCAAATGGAGGGTATGGAGGGTTGACAACCACATATTTATCGCCATATTTTTCGACTATCTGCTTTGCCTCAATCTTATTCGACTCTATCTCTATCACCTTGAAGTTGTCGCCAAAGGCACGTTTCGACTCAATACACTTTTCAAATGAGTTTAGAACTATACGACTACCACTAAACTGATTACCGGAATCTTCCGTATCGCTTAAAAATGCAATTTGGTGAAGATTGTGAAGTTTATTAGGGTCGTAACCATGCTTAAAAGCCTCTGCAACATCCACAATGCTCTTATCACCCATACCATACATTAGTAGGTCAGCACCACTATCGGCTAAGATTGAAGGAAATAGCCTATCTTGCCAGTAGTCGTAGTGTGTAAGCCTACGAAGCGAAGCCTCAATACCACCAATCACTACAGGAGTGTCGGGATAAAGCTCTTTAAGTATTTTTGTGTAACATTTTGTGGCATAATCTGGGCGAGCACCAGCACGAGAATCGGGAGTGTAGGCATCGTCGCTTCTAAGACGACGAGCAGCAGTGTAGTGGTTTACCATTGAGTCCATATTTCCTGCCGAAACTCCAAAAAATAGTCGAGGTGTGCCCAACTTTTTAAAATCACGTAAATCACCATGCCACGATGGTTGTGCAACCACCGCAACCCTATAGCCGGCCGCCTCTAAATGGCGTGCAATTACTGCAATACCAAAAGAGGGATGATCTACATAGGCATCACCTGTAAAAAGTATAACATCTATGTAGTCCCAGCCAAGCTGTTTTACCTCTTTTGCAGAGGTGGGAAGAAAACCATAGTTATTCTCTCTACTTCTATCTATTTTTATATTCTTATTATTCTCAATCATCCTAAATTATTATTGGCACTTATTATTAATTATAAATTATAAATTATAAATTATAAATTATTAATTATTAATTATTAATTTAAATATTTCGGTAAACTTTTGCAAACAACTGAATTTCAATATATTAACGATTTAAAACTAAGGATATTAACACGTTGATTTCTAATTAGATATGATTACATTAAAAAAATTTACCGAAGTGTTGTAATTTATAATTTATAATTTACAATTAAAATAGAGCTATCCCCATAACTCAAAAAACGAAAATCGTTATCCAGAGCATAATTATAAATATTTCGCCAATTATCGCCAACAGCTGCATTAATTAGCAGTAGCAAAGTACTTTGAGGTTGGTGAAAGTTTGTAATCAAACGCCCTACAACTCTAAAACGATAACCTGGTGTTATCATAATAGCGGTACTAGCTGCAATTTTATCTTTACCACTACACTCCATATATTTAGCAAGCGCACCAAGTAGCTCCGCACCGCTAATATCCTCTGGAATATCGTAAGCTTCCCACTGTGCAACTGCCTCTATCTCACGTGCTTTGCCCTCAACCATACATCTGTAACCTAAAACCGATAGACTCTCAACTGTTCTTACCGAAGTTGTGCCAACAGCGACCACCTTTGATGCCTTTTCTTCCAATCGTTTTATATCCGATAGGCTCACCTCAAAATGTTCGATGTGCATAGTATGTTCAGCAGCATTTTCGCTCTTTACAGGCAAAAAAGTACCTGCCCCAACATGTAGAGTCACCTCACAACGCTCTACTCCTCTGTTTTTTAACGAATCAAACACCTCGTCAGTAAAATGCAGACCAGCAGTAGGTGCAGCTACCGAACCCTCAATTTTTGAATATACAGTTTGGTAGGTGGTAAGGTCGTTTTCACAACTTTCACGACATAAATATGGGGGAATTGGAATTTTACCTAAAATATGAAGTATCTCACCAAAACTTAAATCGCTATTTTCATCCCAAGTAAACTCTACAATCGACTCACGTCCAATATTTTCTATAAGCTCAACACTAAGAGCTTCGTTACGACCATTATTATCAAAATTAATGGTTAGTGCTCCGCTTTTCCAACGCTTTCGCCCTCCCACAAGGGCTTTCCAACGACACTTCCCAACGACACTAAATGCACTTTCATAATGTGCAGGCGTATCTGGCTCTAAACAGAAAACCTCAACTCTCGCTCCACTCTCTTTAAAGAAGATAATACGTGCTTGAATAACTTTTGTGTTGTTAAAAACCATTAAATCTCCTCTGTTTAACTCCTCTGCTAAGGTGTGGAATGGTCGCTGACTAACCTCTTGGTCTTTGTATACTAATAACTTAGAATTGTGGCGAATTGGTAGCGGAAATTTAGCTATTTTTTCGTCTGGCAATTCATAAGTAAATTGTTCTATTGGAATTTCTCTAATCATAGGTAATATTAATCAATATGGAAAATTTATCGCAAACTTCCCATGTTGCAAAATTACAATAAATAAACAGCTTCACAAAAAATTATCCTCCTTTTTTATCGTGAAATAGATTAAATTTGTCTAAAAATAGAATATTGTGATAAAAAACCACTATATTTGTGAAATATTATAGGGGAGTTCTAAATTCTGGATTTTGAGAGATTTTAGAAGTTCCCTACATTAATTTGTGCAATTTATGGGAATCAGTGTAGAAATAATTGAAAACAGTAGTGAAATTTTAGCTAATCACAGTCGTGATTTTCTAAAAAAGAGAAGTTGCGCACTTGCAACAGTTGAGACAATGAGCGAGATTGTAGGTTTGGTCTCAGAGGTGATTTTTCCTGGCTATCTGGGTGATAGTGGTATTGTTGGAGGGATGTTAAAAAACCATATCGCTATAAATCTCGAAAAAATATATAATCTGCTTTTAGATCAAGTAGATAGAGCGTTAAAATTTGAAGAAAATTGCCCTTTGGAGCAAAATTCACACCAAATTGCCGAACAGTTTATCGAGTCGATTACTGACATTAAGAGCATGCTAATCACCGATGTAGAGGCTATGTATAAAGCCGACCCTGCTGCAACATCTTATGGTGAGGTGGTATTTTGTTATCCATCCATAGTGGCTATGATACACCACCGCATTGCGCACCGTCTCTATGAGCTAAAAGTTCCGATTATTCCACGAATAATTTCGGAGATTGCCCACTCCAAAACTGGTATTGATATACATCCAGCAGCTCAGATTGGTCGTTATTTTGCAATCGACCATGGCACGGGAGTTGTTATTGGTGAAACAACTATTATTGGTGAAAATGTGGTAATTTATCAAGGTGTAACACTTGGAGCAAAAGGGTTTAGGTATGACGAAAATGGAAATATTATAAATATTCCACGCCATCCAATTATCGAAGATAATGTAAAAATATACTCTAACTCCTCAATTTTAGGTCGTATCACTGTTGGTCACGACTCAGTAATTGGCGGTAATGTATGGATAGATTGCGATGTTGAGCCTTATTCTAAGATTATTCAAGCCAAAGAGACAAAGTAATTCGTAATGCGTAATTTATAATTTTTTTATGAAAGTAGTAAAAAGTATAATTGACCTTATTGGTAAGACTCCAATGGTCGAGATTGAGGGTTACGAAGCCAAAATTTTTCTAAAATTAGAGAGTTTTAATCCTGCATCATGTGTAAAAGAGCGTGTAGCAGCAGCTATGATTGAGGATGCTATAGCAGATGGCAAAATCGACCCATCGACCATATTAATCGAGCCTACAAGCGGAAATACAGGTATCGGATTGGCAATGGTAGCAGCATGTAAATCGCTACGCCTTATCCTTACAATGCCCGAAAGTATGTCTTTGGAGCGAAGAAAGCTACTTAGCCTACTTGGTGCAGAGCTTGTGTTGACTCCCAAAGAGTTAGGGATGAAAGGGGCAATAGACAAGGCTTATGAAATTGCAAAAGAGAATGAAAATTCATATATTTTCAACCAATTTAACAACCCCTCAAACCCACAAATCCACTACGAGACCACTGGACAAGAGATAATTGAGCAGATGGGCGGAAAATCGCCCAATATTTTTATCTCGGCTGTCGGTACTGGTGGCACAATAACAGGAGTTGGCAAAGCACTTAGAGAGGTTGACGAAAATGTAGAGATTATCGCTGTTGAACCTGCCGACTCACCTGTAATTTCTGGTGGGAAAGCAGCACCTCACAAATTGCAAGGTATTGGAGCAGGATTTATTCCCGAAAATCTCGATTTAGAGATTATTAATGAGGTGGTTACTGCAACCTACGAAGATGCAGTGATAATATTGAGAGAATTTGCTTCAACACGTGGTATTTTGATGGGAATTTCTTCGGCGGCAGCTCTTTGGGCAGCAATAAAAGTGTCAAAATATAAAAAAAATAGAGGCAAAAGCATTGTTGTATTACTTCCCGACTCAGCTGAGAGATATTTATCTTCACTCGGATAATCTTGATTTTTTCTAATTTTTAGGGAAATTCGCAAAACCACTATCAATTTAATTTATAAGTAGTTATGCGTCTGAAAAACCTCTGAATTACCTCCATTTTTGCACTTTTGTGCAAAAATGGAGGTAATCAAAAAACTATATTTTACACTTTTTCAGAAAAAGTGAACCAAAACACGCCATCATCGCTCTTCGAGACGATGAGCGCACAATTTTTTTCAAAAATTGTGCGGGTCATTCACAAAACCCCTTCTGCGAATTTGCCTAAAAAAGTGGAGCTGGAGAGAGTCGAACTCTCGTCCAAATAAGGAACTATTATGCTTTCTACACGTTTATCTTCTGTTTAGATTGTCGGAAAGAGAGAAGGTAAGAAGCAAACCCGATACTCTAACTTATGCTATAAATTTCGCCAAGACATATAGCCATCTGCCTCGACTATCTTTTAATTGATTATACCTGATACGCACCGTAAGCTAAAAGCGGTCTTACTGTGCCAGATATTCGTCCTCGTGCATCTAATGCTAAGGATTAAGCTCATTTACCTAGTAAAATTAAGCAGCGAATTGATAGCTTTGATTGCCATTTGAAATTTGAGTGTTAAGATTTAAGAGCTCCCACACAATGCTCTACGTGCTTACAAAACAACTCTACCTACTGTCAAAACCGGTCAGCCCCAATAGTAAAACAAAAAATGTTTTGTTTATTTATTGCGCAAAAGTAGTGCAAAAATTGCAAATTTCAAAATTTATTATCTTTTACTTCTTTTTTAACCCAATTAAAACAGCATTTTTTATATTTTTAAGTAGGGTAAAATAATTATTGGTGTATTTTTAAAAGTGCTATTGGAGATGAGATTTTTTGCTATTGAATCGAAAATATAGTGGTTCTATATTGAGATTTAATAGTGAAAAATATCGCTCCAAGAGTGCTATTAAGAATATGGCAATAATTGTTTTACACTACTTAGTGCTATCGGAGATGAGATTTTTTGCTATTGAATTGAAAATATAGTTATTCTACATTGAGATTTAATAGTAAAAAATATCGCTCCAAGAGTGCTATTAAGAATATGGCAATAATTGTTTTACACTACTTATCTAAAAAAACAGAAAAACCCAACAAATAATTTGTAATTAAAAATAATTGTTTTACCTTTGTTTTGTAATTATTTAAGCTAAAATTATTTAAAAACAATATAAATTTACCCCAAAATGAAAAAACTACTACTTTCGGCATTAGCTGTTTCGTCGATTTCTGCTTATGCAGCAGAACAACCAAACATTGTTGTATTTTTTGTTGACGATTTAGGTTGGACAAGCCTTGGTTATCAAAATTCAAAATTTGAAACCCCCAATATTAATAAATTAAAAGAGGAGGGTTTGTATTTTTCTCGCACTTATGTTCCTACAGCAACATCAAGCCCTAGCCGCTCAACATTAATGACAGGCAAGGAGGCTCTAAGATGTGGCTTTGTACGCCATATTTACGGCGACGACGACCATAATGAATTTCAGTTATTGGATACCGACCCAGGTCAAATGAACTCACGTGCTTGGCTTCCATTAGAGGAGATTACCTATGCAGAACGACTAAAAGAGATGGGTTACTACAACTGTTTTCTTGGAAAATGGCACTTAGGGCATGAAGGTTATGGTCCGCTCGAGCAAGGTTTTGACGAACGCCATGCTAATCGTGAATCTGATGCATTTGAGAAAATGAGTAAAGATGAGATAAGTAAAGCTCTATATGACGACCGTCACTTTACCGATTCTATAACTAGTGCAGCAAATAATTTTATAAAAAAATACGATAAAAATCAACCATTCTTAATGAACGTCAACTACTATACTGTTCATACCCCACACGTTGGACGTAGCGACTATGTTGAAAAATACGAAAAAGAGGGAAGAGGCAAAGTTGACTCAAATTTTGATGCTATGGTGGCTGTACTAGATGAATCTGTAGGTTCTATTCTTAGTTCGATTGAGCAAAAAGGTATTAAAGAGAACACCATCATTATCTTTACTAGCGATCAAGGCGGTTATCTTGATAACAAACCTCTACGTGGATTAAAATCTGATGGCGACACACTTGCAGAAGGAGGCTGTAGAGTGCCAATGATTATCTACTATCCTGGCAAGAAAACAATGGGTGGAAGCTACGACAAACCAGTGCTTACTGCCGATATTTACCCTACATTAGTTGAAATTGCATCGGGTAAAAAATGTAAAGATACTCAAATTAATGGCGAAAGCTTGATGACAGTACTTAATGGTGGGAAACAGAGAGATAGAACAATCCATCTATTTAGAAGTTATGAAGATCAAAACTCTGCTATCTTAGAAGATGAATGGAAACTAATAAAATATCGTAGCGGCAAAATTCAGCTCTATAATCTAGCAAAAGATATGTCTGAAACAACAGATCTAGCTCAAAGCGAACCAGAAAAACGTGACTATTTGCTATCGAAACTTATGTTATGGGAGGTTGATGCAACTCCAAGCTATATGTATGAAAAACAAGATGGAAACACTTTCTTTATTAAGTAGGGTAAAATAATTATTGGTGTATTTTTAATAGTGCTATTGGAGATGAGATTTTTTGCTATTGAATCGAAAATATAGTGGTTCTATATTGAGATTTAATAGTGAAAAATATCGCTCCAAGAGTGCTATTAAAAATATGGCAATAATTGTTTTACACTACTTAAAAGCAATAAAAAAGTTGTCACTGCTCAATAATAGCATAAGTTGAGTTATATATTCTGAATTTAAAACTCCATCTAACACTAACAGAGAAGAACTGAACAATAATCCTCAGTTCTTCTCTGTTTTTTACACTATTTTTAAATATAAATTATAAAGTTTTAAAAAAATGGCGTATCTTTGTAGTTTGTAAAAAACATATTAAATATGAACATAGAGAATTTTGTTTCACAGGTTGCTTTTGAGGCGGTAAAATCGCTATATGGTGATGTAGATTTAAAGCTAATTCAAGTATCGCCAACACGTAAAGAGTTTACAGGTGATTTTACACTTGTAACCTTTCCTCTGCTAAAAACTACACGTAAATCGCCAGAGGTGAGTGCTAATGAGATAGGTGCAAAAATCATCGAAATGGATAGCCATTTCGAGAGTTTTAATGTAATTAAAGGGTTTCTTAATCTAAAACTAAATGATAGTTTCTGGATTGAGCGTTTTGCTGATATTGTAGCAAACGATAAGTTTGGTTTTGTCGAAAAAAGCGATAAAAACATTATGGTTGAATACTCTTCTCCAAATACAAACAAACCTCTACATTTAGGTCATATCCGCAACAATCTTTTAGGTTATTCTGTTTCAAAAATTCTTGAAGCAGCAGGTAATAACGTAAAAAAGGTAAACCTTGTAAACGACCGTGGTATTCATATCTGTAAAAGCATGATAGCATGGCAGATGTTTGGCGAGGGTGAGACTCCTGAAAGCTCTGGCATGAAAGGTGACCACCTAGTGGGCAAATATTATGTTCTTTTTGATAAAGCATACAAGGCTCAGATTGCTGAGCTTATGGAAAAAGGCGAAGATAAAGATAGTGCTGCAAAAAATGCCCCTATTATGCAAGCAGCATCTGCAATGCTACGTAAATGGGAGGCAAAAGATGAGGAGGTCTACAATCTTTGGCAAACTATGAACGGATGGGTGTATGAGGGTTTCGACAAAACTTATGCAGCTATGGGCGTTAGCTTCGACAAGATATATTATGAGTCTCAAACCTACCTACTTGGTAAATCTCTAGTTGAGGATGGTCTTGAGAGAGGCGTTTTCTACCGTCGTGAAGATAATTCTGTTTGGATTGACCTTACAGCCGATGGTTTGGACGAAAAATTGCTTCTTCGTGGTGATGGAACTTCGGTCTATATGACCCAAGATTTAGGTACTGCTTTAGAACGCCACAAAGAGTTTAATGCCGACAATATGATATATGTTGTGGGTAATGAGCAAAACTACCACTTCCAAGTTTTAAAACTGATTCTTAGCAAATTAGGATATAGCTGGGCTGACCACATCTACCACCTTTCTTACGGTATGGTTGAGCTTCCAGAGGGTAAAATGAAATCAAGAGAGGGAACTGTAGTTGATGCCGACGACCTAATTGAGGGCATGGTCGACACTGCTCGTGAGATGTCAAATGAGTTAGGTAAGCTTGATGGATTATCAATAGAAGATGCCGACAATATCGTTACTATGATTGGTACAGGTGCCCTAAAATATTTTATTTTAAAGGTAGACCCACGCAAAACTATGCTTTTCGACCCTAAAGAGTCGATAGATTTTAATGGTAATACAGCACCATTTATTCAATATACTCACGCTCGTATCAAATCGGTTCTTCGTCGTGCTACAGAGAGCGGTGTAGATTATAGCGGAGCTATTGAGATGGATTCAACGCTTGCCGAAAAAGAAATTTCGCTTATCAAACGTCTTTACGACTTTAAACGCACATTGCAAGAGGCAGCAGATAATATGTCGCCAGCAATTATTGCAGCGTTCTGCTACGATGCAGCCAAAGAGTTTAACCAATACTACCACGACTTCCCATTCCTTAAAGAGGAGGACAGCAAAATTAGAGCAAATCGACTTAGAATTGCTAATGAGTGTGCTAAAGTTGTGGCAAACGGTATGTCGTTGCTTGGTATTTCTGTTCCTGAAAGAATGTAATTTAATTATAAATGATAAATTACAAATTATAAATTATGCATTATGAATTATGCATTATGAATTATAAATAATGGGCGAAGCAATTACGCTATACAAACTACAACAGAAGGTGAAAGGGCTGCTAAAAAGCTCTTTCACCTCTGGTGTTTGGGTAGTTGCCGAAATTGCGCAGATAAATATTGCCTCTACAGGTCACTGCTACATTGAGTTAATCGAACGTAACGACACCACTCAAAGCCTTGTGGCAAAATGTTCGGCTACGCTTTGGCGAGGCTCTGTAGATGCAGTTTTTCGACGTTTTCTCTCTGCCACTGGTTATCAGATTAGCAGTGGGATGAAGATTTTGGCTCATGTAGATGTTTCATATCACGAGCTTTACGGACTTTCGTTAAATATAAACGATATTGACCCCTCCTACACACTTGGTGAGCTAGAAATGGCTCGACGAGCAACGATAAAACGCCTTACCGATGATGGTGATATGGAGCGAAATAGGTCGATACCATTCCCCACCCTTCCGCAAAGAGTTGCAGTGATTAGCTCGGAAAAGGCAGCAGGTTTTGGCGATTTTATGGATGAACTACTGCTTAATGAGTATAACTATAGCTTTGAAGTGGAGCTTTTTAACTCCATTATGCAGGGGAATGATGCCGAACAATCTATTATTTCAGCCTTTTCGTCGATTTATAATCGTTACGAGGAGTTTGATGTAATTGTAATAATCCGTGGGGGTGGCTCCTCTACCGATTTATCCTGTTTTGATAGTTATGCTCTATCAAAAACAGCATCTTACTCTCCCCTACCCATTATTTCGGGTATTGGGCACGACAGAGATAGCAGTATTTTAGATATGTTGACAGCCGTAAGCCTTAAAACTCCTACTGCTGTAGCTCGTTATCTTATTGATAAGGTGCTGGATTGCGAAACTGCTCTTAATGAACTAGAGGAGTATTTTAAAGATATTTTTCTAACGGAGTTAAAGTTTCAACAGGATAAAATTTTATCTGCTTCGCACGAATTAAAAATGCGTGTGGATGGTATGGTAAAAGAGAACTCGATATATCTTGGAAAGGTAGAGCAACAGCTTCACTACGGTGTAAAAATAGCTACAGAGAGAGAGTTAAGAGTTAATGACAACTATTACAATAGGCTGAAAGGGGTTCGAGATAGAATAAAAGAGAGCGAAAAGAGAATAAGCAGCAATTTTGATGTTTTAAATTTTAGAGCTAAATTTGCACTTGACTCTGCTGTTAAAACTATTGAGCTTCAACGTGTTCAAATAGATGGATTTAACCCTAAAAATATATTTAAGCTAGGCTACTCTCTTGCAAAAATTAGAGGTAAGGCTATTCGCTCTGTTTCGGAGGTTGAAAAAGGCGATAATATTGATGTTAATTTTAACGATGGAGTGGTTAAGGCTGCTATTGTTGAGGTAATTGTTAATGATTAGATTTTTTAAATATTTTGAAAGATGGCAAAACGACAAATAAGTTATAGCGATGCTCAGCAAGAGATTGAAGCGATACTTGATAGATTAAATAATGAGCAACTCGATATAGATACGCTCTCTGGAGAGGTTGCTAGGGCAATTGAGCTAATAAAGATCTGTAAATCTCGCTTAAAAAAGGCTGAGGACGAAGTTGGCAAACTTTTTACCGATTTTGAGGAAAACGAGGGTAAGGATTAATTATAAATTATAAATTATTAATTATAATTTATTGTCCGCCCCGTAGAGACGATAGGTCTATTGTCTCTAATAGGTCTATCGTCTGTAATCGAGCAAAGCAAATAATTATGAATTATGAATCATGGATTAATTTCCTTTTGCCACAACTAAAAAACAAACATCAATAGACAAAAAAGGAAACAATAAAAGAAATAAGATAAATAAAAAACATATAATAACAACGCAGCGAACGAAGTGAGCCGTGAGCAAAGCGAACGTTTTTTACCAGCGACGAAAGGAGCGTGCTTTTTTTCTAAAAAAGCATAAAAATAAACATTTCCTTTTGCCACAACTAAAAAACAAACATCAATAGACAAAAAAGGAAACAATAAAAGAAATAAGATAAATAAAAAAAGAAAAAAGGAAATGTTTGAGAATCTAAGCGAAAAACTAGACCGCTCCTTTAAGAAATTAAAAGGTGAGGGAAAAATTACGGAGATTAACATTGCAGAGAGTCTAAAAGAGATTAGACGTGCTCTTGTTGATGCCGATGTTAACTATAAAGTGGCAAAAAACTTTACTAATGAGGTAAAGGTTAAAGCATTAGGTGCAAACGTACTTACAAGTGTTAAACCAGGCGAAATGATTGTAAAAATCGTTCGTGACGAGCTTGCAGCACTTATGGGTGGCACTATGAGCGATATCAACCTTGAGGGACACCCAGCAGTGATTCTTATTGCAGGTCTACAAGGTTCGGGTAAGACAACTTTTAGTGGTAAACTAGCAAATCTGCTTAAAGATAAACGCACTCGCAAGCCTCTTTTAGTTGCCTGCGACGTATATCGTCCTGCTGCTATCGAGCAGTTAAGAGTTTTGGGTGAGCAGATTGGTGTAGAGGTATTTTTTGATTTAGAGAATAAAGATGCTGTTGATATTGCACGTAAAGGTGTGGCTTATGCAAAGGCAAATAGCTACAATACAGTTATCGTGGATACAGCAGGTCGTTTAGCAATCGACGAGCAGATGATGGCAGAGATTGCAAAAATCAAAGAAGCTGTTACTCCTAGCGAAACTCTATTTGTTGTCGACTCTATGACTGGTCAAGATGCAGTAAATACAGCAAAAGAGTTTAACGAACGTCTGAATTTTGATGGTGTAGTACTTACAAAACTTGATGGTGATACAAGAGGTGGTGCCGCAATTTCTATCCGTACTGTTGTAAACAAACCGCTTAAATTTATGAGTAGCGGTGAGAAAATGGATGCTATCGACACGTTCCACCCAGAACGTATGGCCGACCGTATTCTAGGTATGGGTGATATTGTAACACTTGTAGAGCGTGCACAAGAGCAATTTGACGAACAAGAAGCTAAAAAACTTGAGAAAAAACTTCGCCAAGACCAATTCGGATTAGACGATTTTCTAAACCAAATTGCCCAAATCAAAAAAATGGGTAATTTCAAAGATTTAGCTTCGATGATTCCTGGTGTAGGTAAGATGATTAAAGATATAGACATTAGCGATGATATGTTTAAACATACTGAGGCTATCATCTACTCTATGACTCCTGAAGAGCGTCGTAATCCACGTATTATCAACGCTTCACGCAAAGCACGTATCGCAAAAGGATCTGGTAGAGAGCTAATCGAAGTTACTCGCCTACTAAAACAGTTCGACCAAATGCGCTCAGTTATGAAAATGATGGCTAGCGGTGCTGGTAAAAATATGATGCGCCAGATGAGTAGTAAGATGGGGGTTAAATAATTTACAATTCATAATTCATAATTCGTAATTTATAATTCGTAATTTATAATTCGTAATTTATAATTTATAATTCACAATTTATAATTAAATACATGGTTTTAATAAATGGGAAAGAGGTTGCTGAAAAGTTAAAAAACGAGATTGCAGCCGAAGTAAACGAGATAATCGAAGCGGGTGGTAAACGCCCTAAACTTATAGCTATTTTAGTGGGTAGCGATGGTGCTAGTCAAACCTATGTTGGCAATAAAGAGAGAATGTGTGCTCAAGTTGGCTTTGAATCTGAGATTCTTCGCCTTGATAGCGAAATTTCAGAAGCCGAACTTCTTGTAGAAATCAAAAAACTGAACGAAGATGATACAGTAGATGGTTTTATCGTACAACTTCCTCTTCCAAAACATATTAATGAGCAGACAATTATAGAGGCTATCGACCCTCGAAAAGATGTGGATGGTTTCCACCCAGAAAACGTTGGTAAAATGGTAATTGGTCTTGATACATTTGTTTCAGCCACTCCAATGGGTATTGTAGAACTTTTACGTCATTATAATGTTGAGACTTCTGGCAAACATTGTGTTGTTGTGGGTCGTAGCAATATTGTAGGTCGTCCTATCGCAAACCTACTAAGCATGAAAGGCTACCCTGGTGATGCAACAGTGACAATCTGCCATAGCCGCACTAAAAACCTTAAAGAGGTGTGTCAAAGTGCTGATATTCTGATTGCTGCACTAGGTATTGCAGAGTTTGTAACTGCCGATATGGTAAAAGAGGGTGCAACAGTTATCGACGTGGGTATCACTCGTTTAGCTGATGAAAGCTCACCAAAAGGATACAGAATTGCAGGTGATGTAAAATTCGATGAAGTTGCTCCAAAATGTAGCTTTATCACCCCTGTTCCTGGTGGTGTAGGTCCGATGACTATCATCTCACTTATGAAAAATACTTTAAAAGCTGGTAAAAAAAGATAGATTTTTTTAGTTTATAATTTTAGGTGGGTGACCCACAATCAAAAATCCAGACTATCACCCCTGCTCACAATCGTTGTGAGTGGGGGTAATGGTCTGGATTGTTTAATTTTAAGTAAATTTCTTTTCTTTTGAATCACCCACCTATATTTTTCATGGCATAATGATTGTATAAAATTTACGAAATAAGGAGTTTAATAGATAGTTCTAAAATTTAAGGGAACTCCCCTTAGATTACTCCTTTAAAATTTTATTATCAATCTACCCTTATTAACCAAAAGACTTACTAGCATGGAGACCTACAAAACTCTTCATTTTTGATGTTTATTAATTTGGGGGTTAAGGTCGAAAAAATAGTAAAAATATTCTGGTTATAAGCGGTAAAACAGTTATCGTTTATGAAAAAATTTCTACTTTCGTTAGTAATGCTACTAACATTCTCTATTGGAGCAAACTCTCTATTTGCTCAAGATGCAAAACGAGAAATGCGCCGTGAGCGTAACGCAGCTGCAAATGCTGCTGCTGACAGTGCTATTGCAGCAGCAATTAAAAATCAAAATTTTAAATTTCAGGCAACTGAAATTGTTTATGGACAAAATCCAAACCTGCAAAACATCCAGCTAAATGTTTTCTATTACCTTACGGTGATGCCAAACTATTTTCTTGTCTATCTTCCACTTTATGGACCAAATAACTTTAATGGACAACCATCGCTAATGCACAAATTAGAGTTTAATGTCGACTCTTATAAGTATAATTATGAACCAACAAGAAATGGAGGTGCTCAGATTGTAATTGTGGCAAACGACCCGTGGAGTATCAATACCTATACCTTTAGAATAGAGGCAAATGCAAGTGGAAATTGGTGTTCACTATCGGTCGACACACCTTTTGTTGGTCCTGTAACTTATAATGGCACTATTTTAACCAATTAAATGGAACTTCTAATAATTGGATTTTAACGCTTTTTCATTTTGAGGCTTCATCTTTAAATTTTGCAAAATGAGTTTATAGACGTAGCAGGAGTAGGTCTCCACTGCTGCTGGCGAAAACAGATTTTGAAAATGAGCCTCAAAAAGAGTACACCTCAGATATTCCCTTTAATCAGGGCTTTATCTGAGGTGTATTTTTCTAGGATAGAGTCATTCACAAAACCTCTATAAATTTAGTTTACAATTAGTTACATGTCTGAAAAACTTCCAAATCATCTCCATTTTTACACAAAAACACAAAAATGGAGGTAATAAAAAAACTATATTTAACACTTTTTAAGAAAAAGTGAACAAAAACACGCCTTCAGTGGCTCTTCGAGACCACTGAGCGCACAATTTTTTTCAAAAATTGTGAGGCAAATCCG
>JAWXTR010000052.1:0-20254 GCA_044433365.1 Rikenellaceae bacterium | reverse complement strand
AATTTTGGGTGGAGTTGTAGTCTAATTCGCAAATTAAGCAAAAAGCTTAGAATCAGCCCTAGTGCACTACAACTTCACTTCAAAATTAATGATTTTTTTTATACTGCAAATCTACAGGAATCCGCCTACAAATAATCCAACTTCAAATTAGAACACAACTTCTGAAGTGATGGATTTTTTTCGATTAGAAATTTTAGTCTATCCTCCTCTTTAATTAATATTGTGCTTGTTTCGACGATTGCCTCATCGACAATAATATCAAAAATTAGCGGTGAGTGGCGGCAATACTCTATCAGCTGCTCGGTTATGGAGTGGCGACTACTATTTATCTCATCCTTTACGATATTATTGGCAACTGTAATTTTTAAAACTCCATCTTCGATTGAGCAATACTCAAAAGATGATGCTAAACGGGGGCGGCTAACCTTTAAATCTTCGGCATAACGCTTACATCCTGCAATTACACTATCATATTTTGCTGGTGGAATAATCATCGACATATCCACCTCATTTTCTTTGCAACTAACCTGCTTTTTATCCTCTGCAAGAGCCTGTTCTTCAATCTTTTCTTGCTCCTTTTTATTCTCCTTTATCATTGAAGAGATAGAGACCCCTAGAAGCGAACGCTTTTCGCTTTTTACAGTTTTTTCCACCTCTTTTATCTCTTTTGTTTCAGCTACTTTAGTAATAGGCGTGCTCTCTGCTAACGTCGCTGCTATAGGTTGTGATTCTTGTTTTACTTCTGACACAACCTCTTGCTTTACCTCTTGTTTTATCTCTTGCTGTGGTGGTTGCATCTGCTGCTGTATCTGCTGCTGCACGGGCATAGCTTGAGCTGTAGGTCGCTGCTGCGAAGCTCCACCCGAGATTGATGGAAGAGTGTAGGTTTCGGTATGACTACCTCCCGAAAGTTTGATTGGCGAAAGATTACAAAGTTTTAATATTGTAATTTCGGCAAGAAGTCTGACATTCAGACTATTTTTAAGAGCAGTTTCAGCCTCAGCAATAATATTAAGAGAGTCGAAAATTAGTGTTGGCGACACATTTTTTGCCTGCTTTGAAAAACGCTCTGCAATAGAGCCAGTAACCTCCAAAAGCGAGATTGTAGAGCTATCGGCTGCAACCAATATATTACGGAGATGATTTGAAAGCCCCGCAAGGAAAGTTGTAGAGTCGAAACCTTTTTGAATTATCTGGTCAAACTGCAAAAGTGCCGATTTATAGTCACCTGTTGAAAAAAGCTCAGTAAAATGAAAATATGAGTCGTAATCCAACACATTTAACGCCTCAGCAACCTCCTTAAAGCGTAGCGTAGCACCACAAAACGACACCACTTTATCATACATCGAAAGCGCATCACGCATACATCCATCTGCCTTTTGAGCAATGATATGTAACGATTCATCATCATACTCAATCGACTCTATTTGAGAGATATGAGCCAGAAATTTAACCATTGCCTCCACCTTAATACGTTTGAAATCATAGATTTGACAACGAGAAAGTATGGTAGGCAAGATTTTATGCTTTTCGGTGGTTGCAAGTATAAAAATTGCATGTGCTGGTGGCTCTTCTAGCGTTTTTAGAAAGGCGTTAAACGCTGCTGTCGATAGCATGTGCGCCTCATCGATAATATATATGCTATATCTACCTATTTGCGGTGCTATTCGTACCTGCTCGTTAAGTGCACGAATATTTTCGACCGAATTGTTTGAAGCGGCATCCATCTCGTGAATATTAAACGAACGATTATCCTCAAAAGCTCGGCACGATTCACACTCACCGCACGGTTCGATATTATCGAGAGGAGAGAGACAATTTAAAGTTTTTGACAAAATTCGGGCACACGTTGTCTTACCGACACCTCTAGGACCACAAAAAAGGTAAGCATGCGCCACCTGTCCTCTAGCAATAGCGTTGCGGAGGGTTGAGGTAATATGACTCTGACCTACAACCGATTCAAAGGTTATAGGACGATATTTACGTGCTGAAACTAAAAATTTTTCCATCTCAAAAGCGATAATTTTCCATTAAAATAACGATACAAATTTAACAATTATTTTTTATAGAACTTCTAAAATCTGAATTTCTGAGTTTTTACTTTTTTCGTATTTGTAAAATTAAGTTACAAAATCTACATATTTGGACTTATTTCTAATTATAAAGACAGAGTCTTAATCAGAAAAACCCCACCATTCATACAATGCTTACATTTAACATATATTGTATTATAAAAAATATTAAGTTCATTAAAACTCTGATATTTAATTGTAAATTTTAGATAATATTAAAAATAATTAATATTATCTAAAATTTATTGTATAAATATTTGGAACATTGTATAAATTCATCATATATTTTCCAAATCAAATAATAGATTACTTGCAAGGAATATTTTTTGAATTAAAAATTATTTATTAACTTTAAAAACTGAAAGATAATGGACGGTAGAAAAGTCGTTAGATTTAAATTTGATAATGGTCAGTGGAGAAGTAAGGTGTATTACCCTACATCTGAAAAAGAGGAAGATGAACATAAGCAAGAAGAACAAATTAAAAAAGTAATTAGTAAAAAATCTGTATGGTCGAAGCCAAAATACGACGAGGAAAAATATGAGGGCTATATTGAATATTTAATGGGCATAGAAAAACCAAAAATATACATTAATAAAAATATAGTTAGTAAATTTAAAATCCCTATGGATGATTACAAACAGACACAAGATTGGATTTTAAATAAAATAATAGAGCACGAAGGAGGGTTTTCTGATATTGTCGGTGATCCCGGAGGAAAAACTAATAGAGGAATTTCGTGGGATACTTGGAAAAGTTTTGCAAAACCTACACTTGGTTTGGAACCTACAGTTGAAAATCTTAAATCTATTACTATAGATGATGCTAAGAAAATTTATATAGAGAATTTTTGGAAGACATATAGGGTAGATGAGATTGCGAATGTTGATCTGAAGTATGCTTTTTTTGATTTTTGTATAAATGCTCCTGTTGGTTCTATTACAGCTTTTCAAACTATTTTAAACAGAGAATTTAATAAAGATATAGTTATCGATGGCATTATTGGTTCAAAAACTATTGAGGCTATAAACAGTGTAGATCAAGAGAAGCTATATAATGAATTTATTGATGCTAGGTCGGATTTTTATTATATGCAAGAGCAAAAAGATCAAGGAAAGAAGAAATTTCAAAAAGGCTGGCAAGCCAGAGTTGATAGATTTAGGAAAAAATAAAAAGATGAAACAAATTACATTAATTTTAATTACGTACTTTATTGTTAGTACTCTGAATGCACAAACATTATTTACGGATAGATGGGCGCATAAATTTTATGATGAAAAAAATGAGCTATATGCCTATTTTGCAATCGAGTTAACACAAAAAGATTCAATTATTATAGGAAATCATTACGGTGTCTTTTTTGGTGGAAATCGTCTTGAAGATGGGGATGGAGAGTCGATAAAGGGTGTTGCAAAAAATCTTACTGCAACTATTAGCATTCAAAGCGGAAGAAGTGCAAGAATTCCGGGCACTGCTAAGCTCGAATTCTTGTCACGAGAGTCTATTCTTTTTACCATTATAGAGGAGCCTAAAGGCGGAGAACATCTAATTCCTAGAGAGATTGTTTTATATAGAGATGATATGGTTTATTAATATGTAGAGACGTTGAAAATCAACGTCTCTTTTTTTAGGGTAGTTCTAAATTATACTTCGTGATTTTTTGCTTTTGTGAGTTTGTTTCAGCTATAAAGATGGGAATTACGCTAAATTTATGGGCGTCTACAGCACAAACTGTAAGTAATTATGAATGAATTATTATCTTTGTAATAAAAAACTATGAGAAAACTAAGAAGAGCAGATAAAGCCCTATCAATAGAGCAATCAATTGAAATTTTAAAGTGTGGAGATTATGGCACTCTATCGATGGTAGGCATAGATGGCGGAGGATATGGAGTTGCACTAAATTACATCTACTGTGAGGATAAAAATACGAGCGAAGAGTCGCTAGGTTACATATATTTTCACTCTGCTACAAAAGGATATAAGATAGAAAATTTGAAAGGCGATGGTCGAGTTTCGTTTCTGGTGGTTGGAAGTAGCGAAGTTGTAGCTGCGGAGTTTACAACCATTTTTGAGAGCGTTATGGTGCATGGCATGGTCGATTTTGATGTTACAGATAGTGAAAAAATAGATGTTTTAAGAGGTTTGGTATCAAAATACTCTATCGATTTTAAACCGCAAGGCGAAGAGGTGATTGAAAAATATCTTAAACAGACCACTATTTTTAAATTAGCAGTTAAATTTATCTCCGGTAAGGTTAATCGAGCTTAAGTGTACTTCTAAAAATTGGATAAATCCAATTTTTAGAAGTACACTTAAATATAAACTTTCCACTAATTTTCATTTTTTACCAAAATAAATCTTTTTCTACCCAAAATCTCATTAATTTTGTTTACTTTTGTAGCTTATAAGGAAAGTTCTAATAATTGGTTTTATTTGATTTTTAGAAATTCCCATAAATATATAATATAATGAGTAGTACAAAATTTAATATAGAGAGAGGTTGTTATTTCGATAGCAGTGAGTCGAATTTGGAGGAGCGCAGCGAACCCAAAGGGTGTCCTGGCTGTTCTAAACTATCCTCAACTGATTGGTTACTAGAATATGGCACACCGTCACAAACCGAAATTTTCGAGGTAAAATTTAAAAATACACGTAGGGGATTCTATGCAAATGTCAATAATCTAGCTCTAAAACGTGGTGATATTGTGGCTGTAGAGGCTTCGCCGGGTCACGATATTGGGGTTATTTCGCTCAGCGGTGATTTAGTAAGCCGCCAAATGCGCCGTACTGGTTTTAGAACCGATGGAGTAGAGTTTAAGAAAATCTATCGTAAGGCGAAAGCATACGATATTGAAAAATGGCAAGAAGCGATAGCTTTAGAACATCAAACGATGATAGAATCTCGCCAAATTGCATCCGATTTAGGATTAAACATGAAGATTGGTGATGTTGAGTATCAAGGTGATAGACTAAAAGCAATATTTTATTATATTGCCGATGAACGTGTCGATTTTCGTGAACTTATCAAAATTTTTGCCGAAAGATTTAGAATCCGTATCGAGATGAAGCAAATTGGTGCTCGCCAAGAGGCTGGAAGAATTGGCGGTATTGGTTCGTGTGGTAGAGAGCTTTGTTGTGCCAAATTTATCACAAATTTTGTGTCGGTAACAACAAATTCTGCACGTTTTCAAGAGATTTTACTCAATCCTCAAAAACTTGCAGGTCAGTGTGGTAAGCTAAAATGTTGTATGAACTACGAGGTAGATGCCTATATAGATGCACGTAAGAGCTTCCCTAAAATTAATGAACCACTTGAGAGTCTTGATGCTAAATATTTCTTAATAAAGAGCGATATTTTCAAAAAAGAGATGACTTTTAGTACCGATCCATCAATTATGGCAAACCTTGTTACTATCTCTACCGATAGAGCTTGGGAGGTAATAAAACTAAATCGCAAAGGTATTAAAGTAGATAGACTCGACAATGTAGTCATCGAAACTACACAGTCACCTGATTACCAAAATGTTGTTGGTCAAGAGAGTATCACACGTTTTGATAGTAGTCGTGATCGTCGAAAAGGTCGTAAAAGCGGTACAAATCGCTCTGGAGGCAATAAAAATGAGCGAAATAGCTCAGAAAATGGTGAAAATCGTCCTTCTCAACCTCGTGGTGAACGTCGCAATAACCGCCAAAATGGAGGAGAAAATGGAGCAACTAATAATAATTCTCAAAAAGGTGAAAATAGAGAAAATGGTCGTTCTAACAATAGAGAGCGTCGTCCTATAGGTGAAAAAGGTGGTAGACCACCACGCCAACCTCGCCAAAATGAGGGGAATGAAAATAGCGGCACACAAGCCCAAAACAACACCCCTAAGGATACAGCTAATGTAGCTAAACAAAATGGAGAAAGAGGTGATAGAGTTGAAAGGGGTGATAGACCAAATCGTCGCAATAACAACAATCGCCAACAAAGAGGTAAATTTAACCGTGAAAAAGGCGAACAAAGCGGTCAAAATCAAGAAAATAAACAAGAAAGCAGACAAGAAAACAGAGGCGATAATCGAAGAGAACCTCGTCAAGATAACAAACCAAAGCAGGAGTAAAAAGGTGCTAAAAGTGAATAAAATTTATAGTTTTCTTCCTCTTTTACCTCTCTTAATTGTTCTTTTTAGCTGTTCTAACAGCATAAAATGGATTGAATTAAAAGAGTTACACGATTTGACATGGCAGAGCGATAAGGAGCTAGATTTTAGAGTTCAAAAGAGTGATACCTTTGCTATAAAAGGGGATTTATATCTACTTTTAAATAGAGAAAGTGGGAGCGAACTATCCACTATTACTCTAAGAATGGAGATTACCACACCACAAAATGAGGTGTGGTGCGACACTCTAAGCTTTTCGCCTACAATATCAAAAGATTGGACTACTCGCTCCATGTATGAGGTATTACTTATCGAAAATTGCGATTTTAATCTAAGCGGAGTGTACCAAATTAAGCTCATGCAGCTTCTTGGCTACGATATTGAGGGAGCAACAGAGGTTGGACTATCTATTTTAAATAATTAACACCCCGCATAAGGGCAACAAATAATGGGAAAAGATAAAATTAGAAGATTTGCAGAGGCACTAACCTTTAAATGTATGGTGCAGCCAGAATTTAGCGAAATTTTTGGCAAAGATTACAAGCTAAAAGGGCGTTGGAAAGAGGATTTTTTTAAAAATGACAACCCTATTGTACTCGAATTAGGATGCGGTAGAGGAGAATATACAGTTGGGCTTGCAAAGGCAAATCCCGACAAAAACTTTATAGGAATCGATATTAAAGGTGCACGTATGTGGCGTGGGGCAAAAAGTGTTACGGAGGAGAATATCCCTAATGGTGGGTTTTTGCGTACTCGTATCGAATTTATCGGTTCGTTTTTTGCTAAAAATGAGATAGATGAGGTGTGGATTACATTTCCTGACCCTCAATTAAAGAAAAATAGAGTTAAAAAGCGTCTTACATCTGCCTCATTCCTAAAATGTTACTCCGAATTTTTAAAAGAGGATGGAACAGTAAATTTAAAGACCGATTGTTTGCATCTTCATCTCTATACTCGTGAGGTGATTAAAGCAAATGAGCTAGAAGAGGTTGTAGCTTGCGAAGATATATATAATGCACCGCAGGGAGTTGTTCCAGAGGCTGTCACAGCTCTTCAAACCACTTATGAGGCAAAATATCTTGCTCAAGGAGTACCTATCACCTATCTAAAATTTAAACTGAAACAAGATTACGATTTTATTGCTCCAGATTATGCTCCTGACGAAGATTTGTAGGAAATTTACAAAAAAGGAGGGGGTGCAAATAAACCCTTTGTATTAGTTAAAATCTAATATATTAAAAAAATGCTCATCTGCAAAATTAAGTTTTTGCAAATGAGCATTTTTTTAATATTTCAGATTTTAGAGGGGCATTCGCAAAATTCCCGAATATCGAACATATCCGAACTCAGTAGTAGAGACGTAGCCCTGCTACGTCTGTAAAAAAACAATCATTGTTTTTAAAAGATATCTATCTAAAACAAAACGTGGGGTTGTTACAGACGTAGCAGGGCTACGTCTCTACTGCTGAGTCGACACAAGTTCGGATTACTAAAGGCGTGTTTTTGTTCACTTTTTTAAAAAGTGTTAAAAAAAGTTTTTTCAGACACATAACTATTTGTAAATTAGTCTAATGATGGTTTTGTAAATGCCCTTATGTAGGGGTGGAGATTAAAGGGTAGGGTTAGAGTAATCGATATTTTTTATTAATTCATAATTTGTAATTCATAATTCATAATTCAAACCTTTATTCGCATTATTCATTATGAATTAATTTACTCTCTTATTCTAAGCCGACCATCAAAAGGAATAAATTCGATGGTCTTTGCATCTAATAACCCTTTTACGCTCTCTTCAATTGTAGATTTTGGTGCTTTAATCTCTATCATTAACTCTTTTAAATCGTAGGGCTTGGAGGTTAATTTCTTTATTATTAAATCTGTAACGCTTTTTACATAATCCCTCTGCTCTGAGGCTCGCTCCACTTTTATGCGTGCTCGGCAGATATCGCAAGTACCGCAACTTTCGCTACACTCCTCCCCAAAATAGTTTTGTAGTATAAGGCTTCTACATTTAATATTGCTTGATGAATATTCAAAAACTGAATCTAATCGTTTTAGAGCCTGTTTCTTACGAAGTAGATATTGGTTGGCATCAATCCTTATATTATCCACTGCTAAACGTTCGTTATTAAATATAAGTAGCGGAGTATCTTTTGATGGAATATAGCTTATAACCCTTAATTGTCCTAATTTTTTAAATGCGTCTGAAATATAAGGAATAGAATATCCTGAAACGTGTGAGAGATACTTTTCGTCTATTGCAACAAATTGCGAGAAAAGCCCTGTATAGCAGCGCATTAAAATAGCTAAAAAATTCTCTAAATCGCTATGAAAAAGTTGTATTCTGTATAGCTCCTCTCTACTTGCAGTGATATGTATTCGTGTGCGGCTATTTATTGTCTCTGTAAGAGTTACATATCCACAAAGCTGCATAACATTTAGTGCATTTACTACATGTGACGAAAAAAATCTAAATTTAGAGCAAAAATCGTACACATTAAAATCAAAAGATTGACCCTCACCATCGCCAATAGCAATTTCGAGATAGTTACAAACTAACGAATATATCTGTTTTATCTCGTCAATCGACGGATATTCGGCTTTTACACGTTGTAGAGCCGAATTTTCATCGTTTTTGTCGGTAAGTAGCACAGCATAGGATGGCAATCCGTCACGCCCAGCACGCCCAGCCTCTTGGTAGTACGCCTCAAGTGTGTCGGGGGTGTCGTGGTGAATTACAAAGCGCACATTTGGCTTGTCGATACCCATACCAAAGGCGTTTGTTGCCACAATTATCCTAATCTGCTCGTTAATCCACTGCTCTTGCTTTGCTCCTCTAAGTAGATGGCTCATACCACCATGGTAGAAATCGGCAGGGATGTTTTGCGACTTTAAAAATTGGGCTATCTCCTCACATCTATTACGAGTTTGACAGTAGATAATCCCCACACCATTTAATGCAGATATAATTTTTAATATCATACTTCGTTTATCCTCAATATTTCGTACCACATACGAAATATTTGGACGTGCAAAGCTCATTCTAAATAGTCGAGGTTTCGACATCAGTAGCTTATCTTCAATATCTTTAACCACCTCTGTTGTAGCGGTTGCTGTTACAGCTAAAATCGGTGCATCTGGAGCTAACTCTCTGACTTTAGCGATATTTAAGTAGGCAGGGCGAAAATCGTAACCCCACTGCGAAATACAGTGAGCCTCATCGACAGCTATCATCGACACATCCATGCGTGCCATACGTGCACGAAAAAGCTCGGTTTCAAGCCTTTCGGGCGATACATACAAAAATTTATAATCGCCATAAACGCAATTATCCAAAACTAAATCTATCTCACGAGCGGTCATTCCTCCGTGTACCACTTGTGCTTTAATTCGACGTTTTCGAAGAGCATCAATTTGGTCTTTCATAAGCGAAATAAGAGGTGTAACCACTATACATATTCCCTTTTTTGCTAGTGCTGATACCTGAAATGTAATTGATTTACCACCTCCTGTTGGCATCAGTGCAATAGTATCTTTTCCGCTAAGGATAGATTCTATTATCTCTCTTTGTAGCGGTCGAAATGAGTCGTAACCCCAATATTTTTCTAATATTTTATCAATTGATGCCATTTAGTTAAAATGTAAAAGCTCTGAAAGCCAGATTTTAGAAGTTTCCTTATCTATTTTCATAAAAAACAAATTTACAAAAAACATTATAATATTCAAAAATAATTGGTAATTTCTAATAAAATAAGAATTATTTTTTTACCTTTACCACTCAAAATTTTAGAATATATTTCGATTTTTAAAATAATAATATAATTTATACAATGAGAAGTTTCGCAAGTGACAATAATTCGGGTGTACACCCATCGATTTTAGAGGCTATAAAAGAGGCAAATAATAACCATGCTGTTGGCTATGGTGATGATAAATGGACTGAGGCTGCTACAGCTAAGTTTAAAGAGATTTTTGGAGAGAAAGCAGCTCCTTTTTTTGTGTTTAATGGCACAGGGGCAAACTCTGTAGCTATTTCGAGTGTTACACGCTCTTATAACTCAATTATTTGTGCGCAATCTGCTCATATTAACGTAGATGAGTGTGGTGCACCACAAAAAATGAGTGGTTGTGCAGTTACTGCTATTCCAACTAAAGATGGTAAGTTGTCGGCTGCTCTAATTGAGCCATATTTAGTTCATTTTGGTGTTTGTCACCACTCTCAACCAAAGGTTGTATATATTTCGCAAGCCTCAGAGCTGGGTACAGTATACACAATCGAAGAGGTTAAGGCTATTGCCGACTTAATCCACAAATATGATATGTATCTACACATGGATGGTGCTCGTATTGCAAATGCGTGTGCCTATTTGGGCTGCTCATTAAGAGAGATTACAGTCGATGCAGGTGTCGATATTTTAAGTTTTGGTGGTACTAAAAATGGCATGATGATGGGCGAAGCTGTAGTTTCGTTTAGGGATGAAATTACGGCTCATGTTGAGTTTTACCGCAAACAAGGTGCTCAGCTTGCTTCAAAGCTTCGTTATCTTTCATCGCAATTTCTTCCATATTTCGAAAATGAGTTGTGGTTAAAAAATGCAACTGCTTCAAATGAGTTAGCTCAGCGTCTTTATGATGCACTAAGCAAATATCCAGAGGTTGTGAAGTTTACACAAAAATTGGAGACAAACCAAATCTTCTTTACACTTCCAAATCGACTAATAGAGCCGCTTTTAGAGAGCTATTTCTTCTATACCTGGAATGAGGAGATTGACGAAATTCGTCTGGTAACATCTTGGGATACAACCGATGAAGATATTTCTGGTTTTATTTCAAAATTTGAATCACTTTTATAATGAAGCGACTAAGACCAATAATGTTCGTAGGCACTGGCTCCGATGTTGGAAAATCGGTAGTCAATGCTGGGTTTTGTCGTATCTTTAAGCAAGATGGCTACTCGCCTGCCCCTTTTAAGTCGCAAAATATGTCGCTAAATAGCTTTGCAACTGTAGATGAACTAGAGATTGGGCGTGCGCAAGCTGTTCAAGCTGAGGCGTGTGGCATAAAATGCTCTACGGATATGAATCCAATTCTATTAAAGCCTACCACTGATATGAATAGCCAAGTGGTGCTCAATGGAAAACCTATAGGCAACCGCTCTGCTCGTGATTACTTCTCTAAAAATCTTCGAGGTGAGCTGTTTTTAGAGGTTCAAAAGGCTTTTGATAGGTTAGAGAGTCGCTACAGCCCTATAGTAATGGAGGGAGCTGGTAGTATTTCGGAGATAAACCTTTGGGATAAAGATATTGTTAATATGTCGATGGCATCTTATGCCGATGCTGCCACATATCTTATCGCTGATATTGATAAAGGTGGTGTTTTTGCTTCGGTTTATGGGTCGATACAGTTACTTCCCGAAAATTATCAAAAATTGATAAAGGGGGTGATAATTAATAAGTTTAGAGGTGATATTTCGCTTTTTGACGATGGTCGAAAAATACTTGAAGAGCTTACAGGTGTGCCTGTTGTAGGTGTACTACCCTACTTCCGTGATATTGTAATTGAACAGGAAGATTCGGTAGTGTTGGACTATAAAAAAAGCGAAGATTTGGTGGCAAATGATGTGAAAATAGCTGTCGTACTGCTTCGTAGTATGTCCAATTTTACCGATTTTAACATGCTGGAGCTTACCGACGGTGTTAATTTAGTTTATGTTGCTTCTGCCTCTGAAATTAGCTCGGCTGATATTGTGATTATTCCCGGTTCAAAAAACACAATTTCTGATTTAAAATCACTAAGAGATAGAGGGTTAGTAAAAGCTATAAAAGAGCACTATAGTGCAGGTAAGCCGCTTTATGGAATATGCGGTGGGTATCAGATGATGGGTGAAATGGTCTACGACCCTGAAGCAATAGAGGGAACTACTGAGGCTATGGCAGGGCTTGGTATATTCCCTATTTCGACCACTATAAAAGATGGAAAAATAACACGCCAATGTAGCTTTGCAATGGTAAAGAGCGGAGCTAAAGGCACTGGTTATGAGATACATTCTGGTGAAACAATAAGTAACTCGCCACTATGTAGGTTTGAAGATGGCACTTTTGATGGCTACTATGAGAGTGAAAAGTGTTGGGGAAGCTATATACATGGAATTTTTGATAATCGAGAGGTTATTGAGCAGATTTTGCAACAAGTGACAAAAAAACGAGTAAAAGTAGAGGATTATGCAGCTATGAAAGAGCGAAACTACAATCTTTTAGCCGATAGAATACGTGAAAATATTGATTTGAAATATATCTACAAAACACTCGAATTGGAGTAAAAATGCTTAAAAATTGATATTTAAAAACTATTTTTAATGTGATTTTTTCAACTTTTTTAGTAATATTTGTTGGTTTTTTACGTTTCAAGTGAAATTATTTTAGCGAAATGTATTTTGATAACAAATTTTTATTACATTTGTTTTTCTATTGTTTGTAAAATAACAGTGAGATATGTGTTTAATCAATATAATTATATCATGAAACATTTTAAATATTCCACGCTTGTTACAGGTTTGTTAATATTGAGTTTGCCTACTTGTCTATTTGCTCAAACAGGTAAGTTAGTTGAGGGTGCACAATTTATTGATAGATTTTTACATTTAGAAGAGGGACGAATAACTTCTGATTGCTGGGGTGATTCAAATGTTGTACCTCGTAATGTTGATAATGGTATTGAGGATTCTACCTACTCTTACTGGGGAGGAAATATTGTCGTTGGAGATGATGGAAAGTACCATATGTTTGTGGCTTCATGGAGAGAAGATAAGGTTAAAGGTGATAAAAGTGGACATATGACTTGGTCTGACTCAGATGTTGTACATGCTGTTAGTGATTCGCCTACAGGTCCATATAAAAGGGTTTCAATAGTTGGTAAGGGACATAATCCAGAAATTTATCGTAAGAAAGATGGTACTTATGTAATAGGTATTTTGGGTAGTAGAGCTTATACCTCTAAATCGTTATATGGAGAATGGGAAGAGATACCAGCAACCTTTGATATTTTAGAAAATCCTCTCAATAGCAATGATAGATTTTACAGAAAATCAAAAACTGATGATTCAATGACTGTAAATCAATCAAATAGAACATATATAGTTGAAGACGATGGTTCTATTTTTATGATGAATAAAGAGGGACACGTGTTTAGAAGTGAAGATGGAAGTGAAAATTTTAAAGAGTTGGATGCTGCTTTGCCATACTGTCGTAGAAATGATTCGCATGAGGAGGATCCAGTAATTTGGAAAGATGAGGTATGTTATAATCTTTTGGTTAATGATTGTGCCGCAAAAGTGGCTTATCATTTAACTTCAAAAGATGGATTACGTTGGGATTACGAAGATGGTATCGCTTTTAAACCTGGTGTTGGTATGTTTATAAATAAAAATGGGGTTGAAGAGGATTGGGGTAAAATTGAGCGACCAAAAGTATTAACAGATAAGTATGGACGTGTACTCTATATGAATTTTGCTGTTATTGATGTTAAAACCTCTAAAAAACTTGATTTGGCAAATGATAATCATAGTTCAAAGAATATAGTAGTACCTATGAAAGTTGCTAAACGTTCTATTATGATTGAAAGAGAGCGAGCTTCGAGAGAATCTATTAGTTTTACTGTGAAAATTTTGGCAGAGGATGGGTTCTTTCCTACAAAAGATATTGATGTTTCGTCTATTAGGTTTGGTAGTGCAAAACTTGTAAATTACGGCGGTGGAGCTAAGGTTGTATCTTCGTATAACGATGGTAATGATTTAGTTCTGAAATTTGATGGAGCCTTAGCAGGTTTGAATCCAGATGATTACAAGGCTAAAATTATGGGTTCAGATGTGAATGGCGATTTTATCTTTTCAAATGTAAGGTTAATTGAATAATATTAAAGAGAACTTCTATAAATCGAATAAAACCAATTATTAGAACTACCCCTTAACAAAAAGTTATTTTTTATAACTCTAATTGCAAAAATAGCTCTAAAATTTCAGATTTTATTCGCATAAAAAAATAAATAATAACGTATCGTTGAGCTTTATATGGTTTGTTATCTTTTCAAACAACAGAACTAGCAAACTTTATAAGCCATAATAAAAATTAATAATTTATGAAAAAGCACAATTTTAGCGCAGGCCCTTCGGTGTTGCCAAGGGTTGCAATTGAAAACGCAGCAGCAGCTGTACTTGATTTTAATAATTTAGGTCTATCATTAATCGAAATCTCCCATCGTTCGAAGGATTTTCAAGAGGTTATCGACGAGGCTACCGATCTTTTCCGTGAATTGTTAGAAATTCCTGAAAACTACAAAATTTTGTGGTTAGGAGGTGGTGCATCTACTCAATTTTGTATGATTCCTTTCAATCTTCTTGAAACTAAAGCAGGTTATGTAAACACAGGTGTGTGGGCTAAAAAGGCGATGAAAGAGGCTGTTAACTTTGGTGAGTTTGTAGAGGTTGCATCTTCTGAGGATAAAAACAATACCTATATCCCTAAAGGATATGAGATTCCTACAGATTTAGACTATCTTCACATTACAACCAACAACACTATCTTTGGTACAGAATACCACGAAGATATTGATTCTCCTGTAAACTTAGTTGCAGATATGAGTTCTGATATTTTATCTCGTAAAGTTGATGTTTCAAAATATGCTCTTATCTATGGTGGTGCTCAAAAGAATATGGGTCCTGCTGGTGTAACTTTCGTAATTGTTCGTGAAGATATTTTAGGTAAAGTAACACGTGCAATTCCTACAATGTTGGATTATCGCACTCATATTAAAGGTGGTTCTATGTTCAATACTCCTCCTGTATTCCCTATTTATGTAGTTCGTGAGACTTTAAAATGGTTAAAATCTATAGGTGGTGTTGAGGCAATCAACAAAATCAATAATGAGAAGGCGAAAATAGTTTATGACGAAATTGAGCGCAACTCTATGTTTGCTTCGCCTGTGGCTTTAGAGGATCGTTCTCTTATGAATATTCCTTTTGTATATAGTGAGGCTTACAAAGATTTAGATCTTAACCTATTTATAGAGTTTGCAAAAGAGCGTGGAATGTCGGGTCTTAAAGGTCACCGTTTAGTTGGTGGTTTTAGAGCTTCTACCTACAATGCACTTGCAAAAGAGAGTTGTGAGGCTTTAGCGCAAGCTATGAAAGATTTTGAAGCGCAATACGCTAAATAATAACTCCCCAAAGAGTAACAGTCGTCAAATTTTAAAATTTTAATAAGATGAAAGTTTTAGTAGCAACAGAAAAGCCTTTTGCACTAGAGGCTGTAGATGGAATTAGAGGTATAGTAGAAGCTGCTGGATATGAGTTGCAGCTACTTGAAAAATATAGCGACAAGTCAGAGCTTTTAGCTGCTGTAAAAGGTGTTGATGCCCTTATTGTAAGAAGTGATAAAGTGACCGAAGAGGTGGTAGCTGCTGCCGACAATCTAAAAATAGTTGTACGTGCAGGTGCTGGCTACGACAACCTTAGTTTAGACGCTTTAACAGCTAAAAACATCGTTGCAATGAATACTCCAGGTCAAAACTCAAATGCAGTTGCAGAGCTTGCAATTGGAATGATGGTCTATATGGCTCGTAACGGTTTTACACCGGGAACTGGTAGTGAAATTAGCAGTAAAAGCCTTGGAATCCATGCTTATGGCAATGTTGGTCGATTAGTGGCTAAATATGGCAAGGCGTTTGGTATGAGAGTCTACGCATACGATCCATTTATTACAGATAAAGCTGTTTTTGAGGCGGATGGTGTTCAAATGGTTGAGTCGGTAGAAGAGCTTTACAAAAATTCAGACTACCTTTCTCTTCATATTCCTGCAACAGCTCAAACTATAGGTTCGGTAAACAAATCGCTTTTATCGCTTCTACCTACTGGTGCAACTCTAGTAAATACTGCACGTAAAGAGGTGATAAATGAGGCTGAATTGTGTGAATTTATGGCTGAGAATCCTAAATTTAAGTATGCTTCAGATATTGCACCTGCTAATATTTCGGAGCTTAGCGAAAAATTTGGAAAACGTGTTTTTGCAACCTCTAAAAAAATGGGTGCTGAAACAGCTGAGGCAAATATCAATGCTGGCTTAGCTGCAGCAAACCAAATTGTTAGTTTTTTGAAAGATGGAATTACCAAATTTAAAGTAAATTAACGATTTTGATGTTAAAAAAATAGGATAAAATAAATATTTTGTTTGTTTTTTAATTAAATAATGCTTAAATTTGCAAAACAGTAATTAGTTATGCAGATTTAAGCATTTTTTATTTTGTAACTTGATTTGTAAAGTTAGGTGTGAATAAAATTTAACTTTTAGAATTTAACTTTTAGAATTTCCCAATAATAAATATACTAAAAAATAAAAAAATTATGGTACGTATTAAACCTTTCCACGGCATTCGTCCGCCAAAAGAGTATGCAGCAGAGGTATCTTCTCCTCCTTATGATGTGATTAATTCAGTTGAGGCTCAAGAGAGAGCAACTGAGAAATCGCTACTACATATTATCAAACCTGAGATAGATTTTACCCCTATTATAGATGAGCATAGCAAAGAGGCATACGATAAAGCTGTCGAAAATTTCGGTACATGGCAAGAAAAAGGTTGGTTAAACCGTGAGGAAAAAGAGTGTTACTACATCTACGCTCAAACAATGGAAGGGCGCACTCAATATGGTCTTGTAGCGTGTAGTCACTTCGACGACTACCTTAATGGTTCAATCAAAAAACACGAACTTACTCGTAAAGATAAAGAAGAGGATCGAATGATTCATGTACGTATCCAAAATGCTAATATTGAGCCTGTTTTCTTCTCATATCCTCAAAATGATGATATGGATACAATTGTAAAAGAGGTTGTTGAGAGCAAGCCAGCAGAGTACGATTTCGTAGCTAGTGATGGTTTTGGTCACCACTTCTGGGTTGTCGATAATGATGCGACTATTGCACGTATTACTGAGATTTTTGGCTCTGTAGAGGCTACTTATGTTGCCGATGGTCACCACCGTACTGCTGCTGCTGCCTTGGTTGCTGCAGAGAAAAAGGCTGCAAACCCTAACCATACTGGCGATGAAGAGTATTGTTTCTTCTTGTCTGTTATTTTCCCAGACAACCAGCTAAAAATCATAGATTATAATCGTGTGGTTAAAGATCTTAATGGTTTGAGTAGTGAGGAGTTTTTAGCTATGCTTGATAAAAACTTTACTGTTACAAAAATTGGTACTGAAATTTACACTCCAGAGCAGCTTCACAACTTTGCACTTTATTTAGATGGTCAGTGGTATAGCTTCACAGCCAAAGAGGGAACTTACGACGATAATGATGCAATTGGCGTTTTAGACGTGACAATTTTATCAAATTTAGTACTTGACGAAATTTTGGGTATTAAAGATTTGCGTACCGATAAACGAATAGATTTTGTAGGTGGTATTAGAGGTCTAAAAGAGCTTTCTGATAGAGTCGATAGTGGTGAAATGAAGGTGGCGTTTGCCCTCTACCCTGTCTCTATGAAGCAGCTGATAGACATAGCAGATAGTGGCAATATTATGCCTCCAAAAACAACTTGGTTTGAGCCTAAGCTTCGCTCTGGTTTGGTGATTCACTCGCTAGATTAATTGTGAAAATATAGAAAAGAAAGGAATGCTTTAGAAGTGTTCCTTTTTTTTCTTATTTACTATTAATATTTCAGTTTTTAAGGTAAAAAGTGGTAAAAATCGTAAAATTATTACTGTTTTTGCGATTAATTAGAAAATTGATTGATATTTTGCTTGGATATCGTATTTTTATAATTAAAATGATGGTGAATTTAGAATTTTTTATTAAATTTGTAATCGCATAAGAAAATATAAAGAAATGGCAAAAGTTGTTGGAAAAATCGAGATTGATAAGGAGAGATGTAAGGGATGTGGGGTATGCGTAGAGGTGTGTCCTACTAAAGCTATCTCTCTGAGCAAATTTGTAAATGACAAAGGTTATCACTATTGTGAGCTTTCTGCGGCTGATAGCTGTGTGGGATGTGCAAATTGTGGTTTGACCTGTCCGGATGGATGTATTGTGGTATATCGTAAAAAAATTGATTAGTGATGGGTAAGGTAAAATTTCTTAAAGGCAATGAGGCTATTGCCTATGCTGCTGTTTTATCAGGTTGTGATGGATATTTTGGTTATCCTATTACTCCTCAAACTGAGGTGATTGAGACTCTAATGAAAATGCGTCCTTGGGAGGATACAGGAATGATTGTGGTTCAAGCTGAGAGCGAGACAGCCTCTGTAAATATGCTTTATGGTGGTGCCTCTGCTGGTAAAAAGGTGATGACCTCTTCGTCTAGCCCAGGTATTAGCTTAATGACCGAAGGTATATCGTATATGGCTGGTGCTGAGCTTCCATGTGTGATTGTGGATGTGGCTCGTGGGGGTCCAGGTTTGGGAACTATTCAGCCAGCGCAGAGCGACTATTTTCAAATAGTAAAAGGGGGAGGTCATGGCGACTACAACCTTATTGTTTTGGCTCCTGCATCGGTTCAAGATATGCATGATTTCGTATTTACAGCTTTCGAGCTTGCATTTAAATATCGTACTCCTGTTGTAGTTCTTTCGGATGGTCTTATTGGGCAGATGATGGAGAAAGTAGAACTTGCAGAGCAGATGCCACGAATGAGCGAGGATGAAATATTTGAAAAATATGGTGATTGGGCTGTTACAGGAAAGCGTGGAAAGCGTCAAAAAAATCTTATAACTTCAGTAGCTCTCGATCCTTTGGTTCAAGAAGAGCATAATCATCATTTACAACGTAAATATAACGAAATCCGTCGAAATGAGGTACGTTATGAGGAGTATCTTTGTGAGGATGCCGACTATATTATCGTTGCTTATGGAAGTTCAGCACGTATATCACACAAGGTTGTTGAGACACTTCGTCAGGAGGGTGTAAAGGTGGGGCTTTTCCGTCCGATTACTCTTTTCCCTTTCCCTGCTGAGCGTTTAAATGAGCTTTCAAATAGTGCAAAAGGATTTTTAACTGTAGAGCATAGTGCAGGTCAGATGATAGAGGATGTAAAACTATCTATTGAGTGTAAAAAGCCTGTATACCACTACGGTCGTTATGGTGGTGCTATCCACTCTCCAGGTGAGGTGTTAGAGGCATTTAAAGGATATTTTTTGAAGTAGCGAATTTGAAATAGTAAGATTATGAGTAACAATATAGAGTTTTCAAAAGATGATATAGTATATGAGCGTCCCCGACTGCTCCGTGATAATACAATGCACTACTGCCCTGGTTGTAGCCATGGTACAATCCATAAATTAGTGGCTGAGGTAATCGACGAAATGGGGATGGAAGGTTTGGCTGTGGGTATTTCGCCCGTGGGTTGTTCGGTGCTTTTATACGACTATGTCGATGTAGATTTTGTGCAAGCTGCACATGGTAGAGCACCTGCTTTAGCAACAGCTTTAAAGCGACTTTCACCCGAAAAATTGGTCTTTACATATCAAGGAGATGGCGACCTTGCTGCTATTGGTACAGGAGAGATTATACACGCTTGTAATAGAGGCGATGATATAACCGTAATTTTTGTAAATAATGCAATTTACGGTATGACAGGTGGTCAAATGGCACCTACTACCCCACTTGGTATGCCAACCTCTACTTCGCCTTACGGTCGTGATGCTTCAATTCATGGTTTCCCTTATAAAATGGCTGATATGGTGTCGCATCTCGATGGTGTTTGCTACGTAACTCGTCAGAGTGTCGACAAGCCGATAAATATTCGTCGTGCTAAAAAGGCTATCCGTAAGGCATTCGATAATTCGATGCAAGGCAAGGGTTTATCGTTTGTAGAGATTGTAGCAACTTGTAATAGCGGATGGAAAATGTCGCCAGTTGCGGCCAACAAACATATGAACGAACATCTACACCCTATTTATCCTCTTGGTGATATTAAAGATACAGAGGTGGTTCGTTAATTAATTGTTAATGATAAATTATTAATGATTAATTATTGGTTGTTAATTTTAACTAA